>JAHDHB010000612.1 GCA_020631545.1 Saprospiraceae bacterium
ATACGACAGGGTTGTACAGTATTTTTGTGAAAATTATTTGTAGAGATACTAACCACCTTAAGGAAGTTCTGCACGATAAAATTCAGAGGATTGATGGTATACAACGTACGGAAACTTTTATTTCGTTGGAAGAAAGTATCAATCGCCCTATGCAGATAATAGACCTCGATTTCTAGGTTTATTTGTTCTAAATTGTTGACCGTGAATACCATTTGAATGGAAGTCTTGATTTGACCAATTGAGTACTTCAGTCGAATAGCCACCCTCTTGTGCTATGCCAAATGAAAAATATCCTTTCCTTGATTCCCTAAAAGTTTGTCCTTCTAACTTCTTGATCCTACCTTTGTCCTAGTATTCCGTATAGTCTTGTTTACAACGCCTTAATTTTGTTGGTTAATTATACGGAAAATATTCAATATGAATACCAAGTACCTTCACACTAGAATAATGAAACGGCTATCTATTTTTTGTTCAATCTTATTCTGTCTCTCCTCTTCGCTTTTGCAGCCCCTTTACGCTGCGGACAGTAGTGAAATAAGGGAGATAAATTGGCTATTTGACAAGGACTCTCTACCTGATTTAAAGATAGATAGTATTAAGATTGTAGAAAAACCTAAGCGTTTTTCCCTTTTCAATCTCCTACCTTTAAAGCCACGTAATATTTACGTCCAGTATACCATAACCAACATCGGTAAAGGTGCAGCCAAAATCCTAGGAGATACACCTAACAAACAGGACAACATTGCTCTTCGGGCTTATTTTTCAGGTGATAGAAAGCTAAACAAAGGCGATTTTTTAGCTGATGGTACGTTCCTGCCGAACAACGATTTTCCTAATGGAGAACTAGCGGCCGGTGCTTCTTATACAAGCACCATGCGCGTTAGTCTCAAATCCAAAAGCCGCTACATCGCTGTTCTTATTCTAAAAATTGACGATTTCAGCCTTTTAGAAGAAGAAAACGAAACGAATAACACCTTCTGGTATATACTGAAGTAGTGTGTGTGTGCTTCAATCTAAGGATGCTTGCTTATTGTTTTTGTAGTTTATGCTGAAAAGTAGGAATTAATGGAAAATAAGATTTATGAGGTAAGATGTATGAAACCTTCATAGTCAGCAATTTTCGGTTTTACAAAAGCAATAGGAAGGTATTGGGTGTTCGCAAGAGAAGGCGGTAGCCTACGAGGTTCTATAGCAAGGTGTTTCAACCCCTGGGTTTGTAAAAGAGGGCACCAAGTTTTGCCAAAAATAGTCCACTCCTTAGTTACTAAAAACATGTTTTTTATGTAAAGCCGAAAATTGCTGTTTCTTTGTGTATGTTATTCTTTACTAACAAATGATAATATGCATTTTTCTTGCATCTTGCTCTGAAATTGCTCATTGATTGAAAAGCAAATCGTGGAAAGCTCCATTTAGCGTTTCATGTGCCGTAATTCCATGAGCTCGCTGGAAGTCCGTTATTGCTTTCTTCGTTTTAGGCCCCATCAAATTGTCCACTTCTCCGTCATAATACCCTTTCTCCTTAAGTTTCTCTTGTATTTGAGCGATGGTTTTCTTTTCCTCGACTACTTGAGGTATAGGTTCGGGTTTGATGGGTAAAGGTTCTACGCAAACCTCTTTCCATCCCGACATTTTAGGGCCATCTACCTTTCGTTTCTTTTCTATGGTAATGTATTCCGCAGGTACTTCTACGGTACGTATTTGAGCAGGTGTTTCCACCTTTTTTACTTCGATGGTTTCATGTTCCGCAGGGATTTTCGTTTCGATAACCGATTGCGCAGCCATCCCAAGCGGAAGACAACACAAGAAGAATCCTAGAAAAACACCTTGGGTATATCGTCCAAGATTATCCACCGATACAAAATTTACTATTTTCATAAATGTTTGGGTTAAAAACTGTTATTGCTAATGTTTTTTATTAGGGGTGAATATGTCATACTAAGTGAGTGTTATTATCTTTTTTTGGATGGGTTGTAACGTTGACTTTAGTCGACAAGTTGTTCCGTAAATAAACCAAAACGCAACATGTCGGCTAAAGCCAACGTTACTTTAGTTCGCCCATCTTTCCCTACGGTCAAGCTTAGTAATCTTTTTTTGAATACTACTGAATTTAAGAAGAAATCCTAAGAAAATAGTGCATAACAGAAAATAACTAGTGGCTCTGCTCAGAAATAATTACTACGCCTAAACTGTAGTTTATCCACTAGAGGGAAATGAATCGTCAAGAAGCATTAGAAGAAAGCATTTTTTCTAGTGTTTAGGTATCAAATGATGCCCTTAATCTAATCCGTGGAGGGGGGGAGGAAGCTCTTGCACTAAATAAATATTTTTCGTAATTTTACTGAAAATCAAGGAGTATGATTACCAGTGTTGAACAATTAGACTTATCGAAAAGTTATACCTATCAAGACTATTTGTCTTGGAAAATAAAGGGTAATGTTGAATTGATACAAGGTAAGGTTTACAAAATGCCACATGGGCGAACTACTTTACACCAAAAAGTAACGGGTAATTTATTCTTGCGAATAGGCCATTATCTAGAAGGAAGAAATTGTGAAGTTTTTGTTGCTCCTTTTGACGTACGGTTACCATTGCCCCTTGAGCAAAGCTCTGATAATAAGATCCATACCGTAGTACAGCCAGATATTTGTGTGATCTGCGATTTAACAAAATTAGATAGGCGCGGCTGTCTAGGCGCACCAGATTGGGTAATAGAGGTTTTATCAGGAAGCACTAGCTCGAAAGATACCAACGAAAAATTCTATTCCTACCAGCATGCAGGCGTAAAAGAATATTGGCTAGTTCATCCTCAAGAAGGTATGATTTGGCCATATGTCGCCAATGCCGAGGGGAAATTTAAATTGGTGCGTGAGCGCCCTTTTGTACGTGGAGAAAAAGTACCTGTATCTATTTTTCCTGACTTTGAAGTGGACTTGAATAAAGTATTTCCCGAAGGAGGCTTCTATTTTAGCTAAATGTTCTTCGTATCGTTCACCACGCTCAATAACTTCTTAACTCCACCCTCAAAATCATTCCACAATTCCAAGGCATGTAAACCTTGCAGATGATACGGTAATTCTACGCCTTTTTCTAGTCGAATAGGAATGATAAAAACTTTACTCTCCGGCATTTTTCGTTTTCGCTCAACGGCGATGTCGATTTCTTGGTGAAAAAAATCATTGTCGCTTAGTTTGGCTTCCTTGGACAGAAGAACAAAAACACGCGGGGTATTGTTAATAGCTTTAGTGATTTCATGAATCTCTTGACCTCCAAGCCCTAGTGATTTGCTTCTATACCAAGTGTTTATTCCTGCTTGAGTAAGTCGCTTATCCAACCTTTTTACTTCTTCTAAATCACAGTCCGCATAAGAAAGGAAGAGGGGCGGTGAAGGAGAATTAGGGAGCGTTTCGGGCGGATCATCCTCCGTTTCCTCTAACGAATTTTTCACTGCCATAATAGCTTCGGCCACTTGTAGGAAAGCCGTATCCCTACTACGCCACTCGCTGATAGATTGAAGTTCGCCGTTAGTATTTTTAGGAATGATATTTAAATCTTTGAGTAAGGGCTCGAATTTCCATCCGCAAGGACGTAATAAAACAGGAAGAAGATGCTTATCTTTTTTATTGGCAGAGG
>JAHDHB010000613.1 GCA_020631545.1 Saprospiraceae bacterium
AAACGCAGCACGTTAGCCACCACGCAAAGCAGCCGCCTCAAACGTACCGCGTTGAGTTTTTTGCTGCTTGTCATTCCCTTGAAATTTTAGGCTTTTGCATTGGCCGTTTTTAAAATCGTGAATAGTCTCGACCTGTACAACTTGCTAATGTAGGTGACTAAAGGGTTAGGAGCATTCTTTCCACTTTTTAAACTAGGAGTAAATTCCCAAATTTAGGAGAAGAGCGAGGACGGCCTTATAGAAATTGCGTTAAGAAAATCGAAACTGCGGGAAGGCTTAAAGGAGCAACCCGCGAATGTAGCGTTCTTTAGAGCAAGTTCTAGTATTTAATTTCTTACAAATCAATTGAATTAGTTCCACTTTATAGAGAAAACCTTCTAGCGAAATGGCTCGGGTTGTGAGCGGGCTGGCCGTTTCGATTTTTAGCAATTTCTATAACGCCTTGGGTTTTTGCTTCTTTTTTGCTAAGAAAAAAGAAGAACTAAAATCATACGATTCAAAATTAGAGAATTATGCTCTATTTTAATAATGCAAGAACCTGCGTAAAGCCATTAATATCATAGCTTTCCAAGTTGTATAGGTCGAATTTCCTCACGATTAGGGTTTTTCAAGTAGCTATGGTGCTCTTCGTCGCTAATTTACCAGCTAAAAAAAATACTGAGGTAAATATCTTTACGATAATCAGGCGGAATGAATTATTTATGCTATGAAATAATTATTTTTGCGTGAAATTAGGGTTGAAAATCTAATTTGCTCATTTTCCTTCATTTAGGTAGTTTCGTTTAAGCTAACTTAAAACAAGGTAGTTTTCTAGGAGTTGCCAATGCAAAATTGAACGCTGTGTACCCAATTCTTAAGCCTATTCTGTTCCTTGTCACACCTGAGAGAGCGCACCATTTGACGCTCGTATTACTCAAGATTATACTATTTGTCCCCGGTATGCCTTGGTTGTTTCGGCAGCTATATGGTAGTAAAGAGGAATCTTTAAAACGAGAGTTGTTTGGGCTAGAGTTCCCGAATCCAGTGGGTTTGGCGGCAGGTTTTGACAAGGATGGCAAGCATTTTCGAGCCATGTCGAATCTAGGCTTTGGCTTTATAGAAATAGGGACGGTAACACCTAAACCTCAAATCGGTAATCCTCAACCGCGCTTGTTTCGATTGCCAAAAGACAAGGGGCTGATCAATCGAATGGGCTTTAACAATGAAGGGCTAGAGGCTATGGTGGAGCGTTTGAAGAAAGGCAGAGATGGTAAAATTATAATAGGAGGAAACATAGGAAAAAATAAAGTCACACCTAATGAGGTAGCGGCCAAAGATTATGAGCTATGTTTTGAGGCCTTATTCCCCCATGTCGATTATTTTGTGGTCAATGTGAGCTCACCCAATACGCCTAATCTTCGTGACCTCCAAGAGAAGGAACCTTTGACCCGTTTGCTAGGAATGTTGCAAACGTTAAACCATGCAAAGCCCAACCCAAAACCTATCTTATTGAAAATAGCTCCTGACCTTACTAATACCCAATTGGATGATATCATAGAGATTGTACATGATACAAAGATTGCAGGTGTGATAGCTGCAAATACCACAATCTCAAGAGCTAATTTGAAAACAAGTGAGCAAGCCATCAAGGAAATTGGCGCAGGAGGATTAAGCGGACAGCCTGTAAAAAAGCGTTCAACAGAAGTTATCCAATATTTACATACGCAATCTAAGGGCGCTTTCCCTATCATTGCTGTGGGAGGAATAGGTAGCCCACAAGATGCCCTTGAGAAGTTAGCCGCAGGCGCTTCCCTAGTTCAAGTCTATACTGGATTGATATACGAAGGGCCTAGTCTCGTCAGAGCCATCAACAAAGCTATATTGAAAAAATAGCATGTAACATTTTTTAAGAAAGAAGTAACATTTTATTGAAAAGTTGGGCGTATTGGAACGGTTTTTGGCTTTATGTGAATAACTTTGAAAACTTTCTGTTAATGTTTGTTAAAACTTTGTTAAAAATTTTCTAACTTAGGGGAACTAATGGCAGGGTTTTTAGTGTTATCATTGTAACGACACATTATTTTTAACTATTAAAGCCCCAACTTCTATGGTTATTTTATCTATTTTGTATCTATTGTTCGGCATGAATCTTTTTCATGTAATGACTGAAGACGGTCTTAGTTTTTATAAAGACGGACGTTTTTGGACGACTATTATTCCGTTGGTTGTTCTATTACTTTTGACGGCTAACACTTACTTTGGGTAATCCCGCAAGGAGAAAAACAACTAGTTTTCCTCTCTACCTAAGATTTGTGTGCCCCTACTAATGATATGACTACAACCTCACCTTTTATATTCTAACCTTTCCTTTTTAACTATTATTGTTGAATGGTCTAGCCATTCTTGTGCTTTCTTTTGTCTATAGAGCAGAAGCATCTTCCCTATGGAATGAAGTCAAGTGTACAATAATTGATCTTTGGTTAGTTTCGTTTTCTGTATAATAAAATTGAATTCCTTCTACTCCAAAGGATTAAAAATATAGAGTTTACTAGAAGATTTTTTCTAGTAAACTCTTTTTTATTTTTGGACAGTAGTATATCGTAAACATATCTGTATGTACGATAAGCCGTAACGTTGACTTTAGTCGACATGTTGTTCCGTAATAGTTAAAAAAATCGGTTGGTATCAACATAGTAGTTACCTTTTTGAGAAACAGTCTAAAAAGGTGGAGAATTCTAACTAGTTTGTTGTAAATTGATTCATGTTTAAGCGATTGGAAAGGAATGGAATGTTTATCTTCGCACTTGCTAAGCATAACATTGTTCATAAATAAACGATACATATTAAATGAAGAGGTTCTATATTTTTTCTTTCTTTCTACTTGTCTCGAATGTTCTAATGGCGCAAGACATCATCATTACAGATCGTCCTGACCAAACCGAATCTGCTACGGCTTTACAACCAAAATACTTTCAAATCGAAACAGGTGGAGCCTTAGAAGTGGAAGGAGATTTCCAAAACTTAGTGATTAACACAAATCTTTTTCGATATGGAGTGGCGAAAAATCTAGAATTACGACTAGTTACAGAGCTTAGCCAGCAAAAAATAAATAGGATTGGTTACAAAGCAATCGGCATAAATGATTTAGAGCTAGGCTTTAAGTACCAATTTATCAATAAAGCGGTGGAATTAGCTTTGCTCAGTCATCTTATTTTGCCTACAGGAAATGAGAATGTTTCAGCTAGAGAAGTTGGGGTAAGTAATAAAATTTGTTTTTCTCATGATGTGTTGGAGAACATGAGCTTTGGCTATAACTTTGGTTATGATTATTATACGAAGGATAATCACGCTTTTACCTATACATATGCAGTAGGTGTTGGTTTGACCGAAAAAATAGGTTTCTATAGTGAAATTTATGGCGGATTAGCTGAATTCGAAAATTTTTCGATTAGCTATGACGGTGGCTTCACCCTTTTGTTGCAACCTAATCTCCAACTGGATTTTTCTGTAGGAACAGGTATTAACAATAGGGCGAATTATTATGCTATAGGGGCAAGCTGGCGATTGCCTAACTAAAAGAACATGGAATAGGCCTTTGGGCAAAATTTTCTACGATTTTCGGTCAGAAAATTTGTAG
>JAHDHB010000614.1 GCA_020631545.1 Saprospiraceae bacterium
CATCTCACGCACACACACCGTTTACTCCCTGCTTCATAGCAGCTACAGCGCACCACCTACCACTTCTATCGGGGCTGCAACACCTTGTTAAACAGGTAGTAGTAGGAAGGTTGGGCGTTTGGGGAACAGTCAATTCCTCTAAAGATTTATCGAACTCAGGTTTTTTAAGTTATTAACCCGACAATAATAGACCTGTCATTTCAAGGATATTCCCTTGAAGGAACAAAGACCTGCTTAGGGCTGATAACGAACTGCTTAGTCACTCTCACACTCAAGCTCTCACGCACACTTGCGGCATGGCCTATGTGCGTGAGGTTAATAGTATAATGTTTAGAGGTGGGGCGATATTTGTTCACCCACTAAATAGTTTCATTCCTTGCTAAAAATTATGTACATTGCAAGCACTAAAAATCATCAAAAATGAAAAATGTACTCAGCATTTTAGCCCTTATTTTGTTCTGCTATTCCATTCAAGCACAAGAAAACTGGAATAAAGCAGGAATTAATAAAATGATGGAAGAATATATCGGATACACCTTAAAAAATGATTTTCAAAACTCCTTAGATTACCTTCATCCAAAATTGTATGAAATATCGCCCAAAGAAGACCTAGTAGAATCCTTTCAAAAGATGATGGAAGATCCCGAAATGAAAACCCATTTCGATGATTTTGAAATACAAAAAATAAGTAAAATCATTAACTACAAAGGCATTCGCTATGCTGCATTAGATTATACCATGACCATGCGCCTCCAATTTTTACTGAAACCAGAAGAAGGAAATTCCGATGTAGATGATTTTCTCCTAAGCCTTTACCACGCACAATTCGGAGAAGAGAATGTCTCCTTAGACCGTGCCACCCGTACCTACACCATAAATAGCAATAATCAACTCTTTGCTATCGGCGATCCAAGCATTGGTACATGGAAAATGCTAGAAAACAAAAAAGGAATGGAGCGTTTCATCGAAGAAATAGTCCCCAAAAAAGTACGAAAGAAACTAAAAAAATAGCCTTAGTCTCCGAAAAAAATGAGTTCTATGGGATTTCTCTGCCCAAAAACGAAAATAAATATACAAACTTAAAGTGTTGGAAATGAGGTTTAAAAGTTCATTCCGAAAAAGAAAAAAGTAAAAAAATAGCACCTTAGGAACTTTATCCCCCCTAGTACAGTTATATACACTGAACGCGGTCAACAACAGACAACAAACTTTCATAACGATGAAACAACCGCAAGCAATCAAAACCACCTGAATCGCTCAATAAAAGCAGCATACAGGTTGAAAGATAATGGTATCCCTAAACTATATGTTCAAATTATCGTTGGATACCTATGGCGATCCGCCTCAAAAAATGGAGACATTCCAGAAAAAACAAAAACTCATTGCGAAGGGCGGGAGCATTTTCTTGTTCCCGTCCTAGCAATTACCAAGAAAAATCCTAATAATAAGTTAGTGCAAATCGACACTCTAAATCTTTAGAGGTAGACGTTTATTTTCTAACCTAAAGATACCGGCAACAGGCTGATCCTATTGAATCTAGTCCATTATTGCCCTACCCCTGTGTTCCAAATTCTCTACGGAATGCAGGCTTACGGAGACGTAGCTCAGTTGGCAGAGCACCTGACTTTTAATCAGGGCGTCGTAGGTTCGATTCCTACCGTCTCCACAAAAAAACGGATACATACCAAAAATAGTAAAAGTAGAAATCAAATGCCCAAATAGTCCTAACCCAAGCCCAAGGCCGATCTAGCACGCTAGGTCGGTCTATTTTTTTAATGTTAGGAAACGCTTAATTCTATATTACAAACGCTTCACTTGGGAATTCCCATTCCTGTCTGAATCCCAACCATTCCCATCTTTTTCCTTACCGCTAATAAAGCGACTTGTATAATCTTTTTATTTCGTGTGAATTGCCCATAAATTTATATCGAATTACAACTAGAAAAATTATGCAAGAGACCATACATACTACACAATCGGACTTTTACATAGGGACAAAAACAAATCCCTACCCAGGTCTTCGTGCCTTTAGAAGAGAAGAAAAAGACCGCTTCTTTGGCCGAGAAAAACAAGTAGGGGAACTCCTAGGAAAATTACGTTCCAACGGATTGTTAGCCGTAGTTGGTACCTCAGGAAGTGGAAAAACCTCCCTAGTACGCTGTGGACTTTTGCCAAGATTAGAAGAAGGTTTTTCTGCACACGCAGGCGATGATTGGAAAATTGCCCTATTCAATCCAGGGAAAGACCCCATAGGAAATATGTGTGCGGCCTTAGCTGCGCCTGGAGTATTAGATAATACAGAGAGAGTGGAGCCTAATTTTCAAACTTATATCGAAAATACACTTCGCACAGGCGCATTAGGTTTAGCCAATCTATACCAAAAATCAGCCATCAATAACCAAGCAAATTTATTGTTGGTCATTGATCAATTCGAAGAAATCTTCAAATTCAACCAAGAAGAAAAAGCCAAAGGCGGCTTTACCAACGATTCCCTAGCCTTCATCAATCTACTGCTTTACGCCAATCGTCAGCGGAACATGCCCGTATACATCGTGCTGACTATGCGCTCCGATTACCTAGGAAATCTAGCAGAATTTAGAAGCTTACCCGAAGCTATAAACGACGGCCAACTTCTTATTCCAAGAATGCGTAGGCAGGAATTGCGCCACGCTATTACTAAACCGCTAGCCCTACAAGGCGTAAAAATAGATCCCAACTTAGTAAGTCATATCCTAGATGAAGTACCTGAAAATCAGGATCAACTTCCCTTGTTACAACATTGCTTAATGCGGATGTGGGAGTATTGGTATGAGCAGGGAGATGATTTGAGTCCAATCAATGAAAGTCATTACCAAGAGATTGGTCGAGTAAAAAGAGCCTTGTCAGAACATGCTGATGAAGCCTACGAAGACCTTCATACACCCGAGGACATAGAACTATGTGGAAAACTATTCAAGATACTAACAGAAAAAGGAAACGAGGGCTTTGAGTCCAGACGTTTTGCTACGCTACAAGATTTAGCAAACCTTACAGGGGCTTCCAGAAAAGACATTTTAGATATACTACAAGTTTTCGGGCGTCCAGACCGTTCCTTTTTCGAGCTTCCTTCAGGATTAGGTTACGAAGAAGAAACACAGATAACAATAGCCCATGAAAGCCTTATGCGTGCTTGGCCACGATTAAAGCAATGGGTAGAAGATGAAGCAAAATCGGTAGCTGATTATACTCGCGTTTGTGATGCTGCCGAGTTATACTATTCTGGGCAAGGTGGTTTATGGACGACACCAGAGCTTGATCTCGGCGTTCAATGGAGAGCAAAGGAAAATCCAAATCGTTATTGGGCCAGTCGTTACAATGATGCTTTTCCTAGTGCCATGGAATTTCTACGACTAAGTGAGGAAGCACGGGATAAGAAAATTGCAGCGGAAAAAGAAGCGCAAGAAGAGAAATTGAGGCGAGCAAAGCGTGTTGCTAAATTATCCTTTTTTGGGGGAATGGTGGGGTTGATTTTGGCCACTATTGCATTTTATTATTACTTGGATGGAGTGAGGTTAAGTGAGGAAGTATTTTTAATTGGATTAGAGATTAAAAAGGAGGG
>JAHDHB010000615.1 GCA_020631545.1 Saprospiraceae bacterium
TGGGCTACAGACAGGGTCACACCTAACGGCGCTTCCAACTTTCGCAAGCGAAAATTAGGCTAATAATCAGGTAGTTACTTCTTAATTTAACAGCGCCTTAGTGAGGATCTTTTATTGTAATTCTTTCAATAAGGTCTTGGCCGCTAACTTACCCAATTCGTTGGATGCTAGGGGACTTGCTCCAGTGATTAATTTTCTATCCAAGCAAACGGTATCATCTGATTTCGTATTTACAACCTTAGCGCCTAATTGTTTTAATTTTTCGCTTAGCGCCCAAGGCATATGACCTGGTAAGTATCCGATCATTGGTGTTTGTTTATCCACCGAATCAGGAAAGACCGCCATTTCGTACCCTTCATATAAGAATTTTTGACCATTTAGAGTAGTCGTTAAAAGTGAACCAGGGCCATGGCAAAGCGTTATCGTAAACAAGTTGTTTTCATGTGCCCAGTTTAATATCTTTCCAACGTTTTGATCCTCAGGGATACCTAGCATAGCGCCGTGTCCGCCGGGTACGAATACGGCTGCGTAGGATTCGGAATTGGCAAGGGAGGTATCTATAAAGGTTTTTAATTTTTTAGGTCGCTCAAAGTCTTTCTTGTATTCGTTGTATATCGCTTTTACATGCTCGTCTTTACTAGGAAAAGCCCACATTTCAAAGATTACGGGTTTGCCTGTTGGCGTAGCGATTTCAAAATCAAAACCAGCATTTTTTAGATGTAACATTGGCAAAAGAGCTTCTACGGGGTGATTTCCAGTAGAAAACATTTTACCATTTTGCATGGTCATATTTTTTTGCTCCGTGAAAATTGCCAAAATTTTCGACTTCTTTCCTTGATACTTCTGGTAAGAAATATTTTCAAAATCAGTTTTGGCAGAGGTGGCTAGCTTTAAAGCAACTTTCGAAGGACTGTACGAGCCGTCTGCCTCCAATTTGGGAGCGAGGCCTAATAATCTTTTTAACATCTCTATTAGTTTAGTTATGAGGTCACTCCGAAAAGGTTCTTCTTCAAAATATGATGAAAAATTTAAGAAGTAGGATGTTTACTATTTGCTAGCAAATAATAATTTACGCAATGAGAGTTTCATACATCGTAGATCATATTTTTTCATTAATTCCTACTATTCGAAGTAAACTCAGTTATTGAGTGAAAACACAAAGGTAGTCTTGCGTGTGGCTCAAAAAAATGATGTAGGTTAAGAAAATTATTCGTTGGCGATTTCTTTTCGAATTCTGCTTAAACTTTCAGAAGTAATGCCTAGGAAAGAGGCGATGTGGTAGTTTTTTACGCTTTGTTCAATGTTTGGATAAGCGTTTACAAAGTTGAGGTAGCGTTCTTTTGCAGACAAGGTTAGGTTTTCAAGGATTCGTTTTTGGAAAGCGGCAAAGGCGGATTCTAAATTGCTAATATAAAATTGATTTACAATAGGTACTTGTTCACAAAGCTGATCAAAATCCTTTTTTGAAATTTTTAATAAAGTAGACTCTTTAATGCATTCAATATACGATACCGATGTTGATGTTTCTTTTCCATACAGGGCAATATAATCACTAATCCACCATCCTTTAATGGCAAATTGCAAGGTATGTTCCTTACCAGAAGCGTCTATAAAATAGGTTCGTAAGCAGCCTTTGTGGATGTAATAGATGTCCGTAACCTCCTTGTCGGGTCTTAGGAGGAAAGCTCTTCTTTCGAGTGTTATTATTTTAGCTTTTGCACATATGTGTTGTAGCTCATTTGGGGTGAGTGTAATACCTTTGAAAATTTCAAGTATGATGGATTCCACTTAGGTTAGTTTTTAGTTATTCCCCAATCAACCACGTCTTTCGTATTTATATAGAGTGGTGTTTGTAATATATTCATGAAGGTAATAAATTCTAGGGGATTTGGCAATGGTTCCTGCTTTTATTATTCCTCCTCCATAAGCTGATTTATTGCTAACTTTACCATTTCTTTTTTGCAGATAAAATAAAAAACGTTAACTTGCGAAAACGAAACTTAGTGTAATAAATACAGTAACTAATGAAGGAAGTACAAAAAATAGCCATTCTCACGTCAGGAGGCGATGCACCAGGGATGAATGCAGCGATTAGAGCCGTTGTTCGCTCTAGTATTTATTATAAAAAGGAAGTTTATGCCATATATGGTGGCTATGCAGGATTGATTGAGGGAAAAATCAAGAAATTCCATGTACGCTCGGTAAGTAAAATACTAGGAAAAGGAGGTACCGTATTAAAATCCTCTAGGAGTGAGGAGTTTAGAACTTATGAAGGACGGCAAAAAGCGTATAACCACTTGAAAAAACTAGGAATAGATGCGCTTGTGGTGGTAGGAGGAGATGGCTCTTTTGCTGGGGCGCACCAATTTCATAAAGATTTTGGGGTGAAGGTGATAGGGATTCCTGGAACGATTGATAATGATTTGCCGAATACAGATTTTACTATCGGTTATGATACAGCCACGAATACAGTAACGGAATGCATTGATAAACTGAGAGATACAGCAAATTCTCACAATCGCTTGTTTTTTGTGGAGGTGATGGGAAGGGATTCTGGTTATATAGCGTTGAGAGCTTGTATCGCTACAGGAGCCATCGCCGTCATGCTTCCAGAGGAAAAAATGGAAATTGATGAGTTAATTCAAGTTTTAAGGATTGGTTATCAGAATAAAAAGACCTCTAGTGTCGTCGTTGTAGCGGAGGGAAATCCTAATGGCGGTGCTTATGAAGTTGCTCAAAAAGTGAAGGAGCGTTATAAAGAATACGATACGAAGTACACAGTGCTTGGCCACTTGCAACGAGGGGGAGCGCCTTCTTGTTTTGACCGAATCTTAGCCAGTCAAATGGGGGTAGCTGCTGTAGAAGCTTTGCTTGATGGAAAAAACGATGTGATGGTGGGAATCATTAACAACAAGATAAAATTCACGCCTTTAGTCGATTCTGTTGGTATCCATAATCCAATTGATGAAGAGTTGTTGAGGATTTCTAAGATCTTGTCGATTTAGAAATTCGGTTTTTATTGGAGGTCTTCTTCAATAGTAAAATACTATTTGTGGAATGAGTTATATAAGAAGATATGAATGTATCGTGACGCACTAGACAGCAAGGAGGTTTGCGGCATTTTTAAGGCATATGAGCTAAAAAATATTTCTTTACACCCCCTAAGAGTAAATTCTAAAAAACTTCTATCTTGCTTTAGTTTTTGGAGCTAATTTTTTTTGATTTCATTGAATACTAGCAATATTGATGAAAAACACGTAAATTGAAATAAAACAGAGCATGAAATATGCTAACAGAATTACGATAAATCCTGATGTATGCCACGGTAAGCCTTGCATACGAGGAATGCGTTGGCCTGTAGAGGTTTTATTTGATTTATTGCTTTCGAAAATGACAACTGAAGAGATTCTTGAGGATCATCCAGAGTTGGAAAAAGAAGATATATGGGCAAGTTTGGAGTATGCGAAATTGCTTGTTTCAGGCAAAAGTATAAATATAGCAGCTTAGTTTGCCTAACCTAGTGAAGCCACTACTATGTAAGCTAGAGAAGGCGGTAGCCTTCGAGGTTCTATAGCAATGGGTTTCAACCCCTTGG
>JAHDHB010000616.1 GCA_020631545.1 Saprospiraceae bacterium
AATCGATCTTTGATTTTCAGGTAAGCCATTACAATAAATTGGCACAGAACATTCCTTCCATTGGGGAGAAGCACTACAAACCGAACAAATACAAAAGCGGGTGGCCAGGAAAAGGCTGACCACCCACTTTATAAATTCTATCTTGGAATCTTCTTCCTTTGTATTAACTCCTAGAAGGGAATATGCCTTGAAGAGCAATAATATAATTGATAGCAAGGTAGGGTTGCATATTCGTATGCGTAAGTCCTCCGCCAGTACTTCCAGTCTGCTGGCTTTTTAGATGTAGATTGTCCCCTCCTTCTGCAAAGATTTCTTGATTAGAAGCGATCCATGCTCCGCTAGCGGCATCTGTATCAGGCGCGTTTGCGGAGACAATTTTGGGAGAGGGGTGGTTATGTTGGGGGATTTGCCCATCGGATAAAGAGACCTCTTCTACTCCGACTTTAGTTCCTTGAGGCATTTCGGAAGTCGTATGTACAGGGGCTCGACCACGTAAATCAGGTAAGCCAAAGGTAGTACGCCCGTCACCTCCATACATTGTACCTAGTAAAGAGAAAAGCGCTTGATTTGAGTTAATCGATAAAAGTTGGCCGTGACAGAAAGCCCAGCCACGCGGAGGAAAATTCCCCGCAAACATTATAATTTGAGCCAAATATGGTTCCATGATAATTCAAAATTGAGTTCCTACTGTAGCAAAGCTTTAAATTTACGGATTACAATGCGGAGAAAACCGAACGTTTCCTTTTGGTAATACTGTACTGCTTAGCAATCTAGAGATTTTGAAATTTTCGCTTGAGAAGTTTAATTGACAAGAATTAATACTTACCATTATATTTTCAAGGGTAGCGAAATATCCCATCTCCTTTCGTAGGGATTAAAAATTAGTTTAATTCATCGTAAGCCACTGCTTACTTCTCTAGCCTATGGTTCTAACTCCTTGAAGGATAAGGTCCATTTAAGGCAATAATATAATTTAGGGTATTAAACTCTTGCATATTATTATGAGGAACTCCAGAGCCTCCCGCCATTCCTGTAGTTGTAGAACCTAAAGCGACCACAGGCGCGGATGCATCCGAAGAATAGATGGTTTGATTCGAAGCAATCTTCGATCCCGCAGGAGAGTCCGTATCTGGAGCATTAGATGACGTAATGACTGGAGCAGCATGATTATGACTTGGGATTTGAGCTATATTAAGCGGTACTTTTTCATGTCCACTTTTCTGTCCTAAAGGACGATTGGTTAAACCAGCTCCTTGTCCAGCACCAATAGGTACTCTACCTCTTAAATCAGGTAAGGCGAAAGTAGTTCGACCATCACCTCCATAGATAGTTCCTAGGATAGAGAAAAGGGCATCGTGAGAACTTACTGCTAATAATTGGCCATCACAAAAAGCCCAACCACGTGGGGCAAAATCGCCTCCAAATAAGACTACTTGACCGATGAAATACGGTTCCATATTGTTTAGATTTAAAAAGTCATAGAAAAAACTTCATGTTTAGATTGTATCCATTTGGAAAATCCTATGAAGTCAGAAAAACAGCTAATAACGAATTCGACGCTTGAGAAACACGAATCATGAGAAAAATCACGATTTTTTTTAGGCAATCAAAGACAAAAGGTTTAAGTTCTCAAGGAGGACAAGACCTTACTTCTATTTACATGAAGAATAGGTATTAAACCGTATAAAGTCCTTTGTCAATGTGTCTTGTTCAAGCGATAGCGTCTAAAAATACTAGCTTCTTGAAGGATAAACACCTACAAGGCAAATCACAAACTTCAAGGTTTGGATAGGCTGAACATTAATGTGTGGCTGTCCACCACCTGCATTCCCTGTAGTAGGCTCTCCCATATCTACAAGTGTTCCACCTTCAGCAAAAATTTCTTGGCCATCAGCGATATAGGAGTTGGCAGGAAAGTTCGCTCCAGGCATATCTGAATTCACAACGCTTGGTGCAGTGTGATTGTGTAACGGCAGGTTTTCCATGGAAAGAGCCACTGTTCTAGAGCCTCCTTTTTGACCTAATTGACGGTCTGTGAGCCCTGGCCCACGTCCTTCATGTATGGCTACTCTTCCTCTCAGATCAGGTAAGCCAAACGTAGTACGCCCATCTCCTCCATAGGTAGTACCTAGTATAGAGAAAAGCGCCGTGTTTTGTGCAATGGGCAATAGCTGTCCTTCACAAAAGGCCCAATTGCGAGGGGCAAAGTTCCCACCGAATAACATAATTTCACCAATAAATCCTTCCATAATATTGTTAGTTTATTTGTAAATAATAGGTTTTAATAATTGCATCTGGGGATAAATGGAATACTCCAATAATGCGACAGCACATTTACGATCTTGCCAAAGGGCTAAAGACACAGAAATTCAAAGGAGAAACTTTAGAAGTATACTAAACCAAGGCTCTAAACTTGTCCTAATAGTAATAAAGAAGCTCATTTTCGCTGGTTGCTTGTGACGCTATTTTTGTTGTATTGTTATTACAAAAGTCGGTGCTTTTCTTAAAAAAAGAAAGGGCAAAAACACCCAAACTGTAAATCAGGTATTTTTACGGGGTCGCTATTTTCTATTCTGTGACACTTCAACATGCAAGCTTAACGCTATATTTAAACAACTCAATAAAAGGAATTTATAAAGAAAATAAGGCAAAAAAAGCAAAACCAGTATTCAATTAAACCGAATACGAAAAGAGTCATAATTCTTCTTACAAACCAGAACATTACAATCAACAATCACCAAACAAAACACCAAAACAAAACAATATTTAGTGAACAGGATTAAATAAGCATCATTTTTCAAAAAAAACACAATCAAACCAAACAATTCTATTGCTCACATCAATTTAACAAAATAAAAATCAATTCAATATTGTGACAAAACTTACTCACTATCAAGCCCTTTTTAATCAATCTTTATCAAATAACCTTCATCACAAACTATGAATCACATTGCTTTTTTACATCATTGTACTTTCCACTTTTCAAAATGACAAGATTATAAGTGTGCAAACAAACATGTTTTCTATTAAAGTTACAATTAGCCACTACGTTTAGTCAAATAATGTGATATGAGGGTAATCGAACAGGCTAAGAACTAGTAGTGAAATCGAAGTCTTAAGTTTCTTTGCGAATTTTAACCCCAATTTTGCTTGCTCCATAAAGGTTGATAATCTTTATGGAAGTCCTCAAGGTATTGTCCATTCCTTCCTTCGCAAGGGGATAAACGTTCTTTTAAATTTAGAAGTCTACCTTCCTCATCGGAGGAGTCCTAAACAAGGTAGGAAGGCCGCATTTTTGTAATGATGATGGCGTGTGTGAAGGGGCAATTGTCCTACATCTACTAGGGGGCTGTAAAAAAATAAATGCCTGAACCATTGATTTTTCATGTAAAATCAACGATTCAGGCATTAAAATCCTTTTCTTTTTTGAAAAGGGTATCGTAAATTAAATAGTTCACGATATTTTTTCCCAAAAAAAATTATACTTCAATAATTATCGAAGCTTGTCTTTTGTCCTACGTAGGTCCTTTGTCAATGTGTATTAACCCAACGCACATAGGCCATGCCGCAAGTGTGCGTGAGAGCTTGAGTGTG
>JAHDHB010000039.1:0-20671 GCA_020631545.1 Saprospiraceae bacterium
AGAGAGGGCTGTTCCGAAGAGCGTTTAGCCAAAGGTTAGATGGGAAGGGGGCTAATACTAGAGTTTTCGATTCTCTTTAAAAAAATGTAGGAGCGGTGCAAAGATATCCATATATGCTAGGGGGAATATTGAAATATAGTTTTTTTGGTGACATGAAATACGGTTTTTTATCTGTTTATTTTTTGCTCTTTTGGAAGGAGGGAGGCCTGTTGATTTGCTACTATTTGTTTTTGTAAATAATTGTATGTTCTTAGCGAGATTGTAGAATAGTTCATTTGTAAAACAAGAAATAGACAAGTGATTTATTAAGTACTATCCTTCGTGGAGAAGCTTAGTTGATCAGTTTTTTTATGTAGTATAGGTTTGAGGAGAGTAAGTCATTGCGCATTGTTCTTCAAACCAATAATTTGGAGTAAGAAATATGCTCTTTCGAATGGAGTACTGTATTCAGTATGTTTTTGTAGGTATGAAATAAAGTTTGTTTTATTTGTCCTTAAATGCCGTTTGTAGAAAGGAAAAAATGGAGACTTTTTTATTTCTTTATTTTTTTTAATTTATTGATATCTAGTCTTAAACGAAAGGTTTGTTTTTAGTATTTTAAATATAGTAGAAATGATTTTTCCGAAAAATGTCCAAGTTTTTTTGTGCAGAATTTGTGAATTTTGAAGGGAGAAAAAAGTTCAGTATTCTTGCTAGTATTTAATATTAACATTTTAGCTGAATTTTAAATTAGTACTCTTATAATACTAGGATCACATGAAAGTTAATAATAAGGCAACATTAGATCAATTTCAGCTTTGGCTTGATGTCAGTTACAAGGATTTTTGCGATACACACAAGCTAGAATACGGCGCTCCTCAGACTTTTATCACTTATTTGATTGACCACAATCTTATAAAGGATACGACCATTAGAAGATACGCTGTATTGAAAGAGTTTAATCAATTATCTCGTGATGGAGAACGAAAAACCAAGAGCGAGCTAGTCCGGTTATTGGCCAATAGATTTAATCTCTCTCAGCGTAGTATATATACGATTTTAAAAGAGTATAAAAGGCAATTTGAAAAGAGTTCATAACCACGCTTAGCGCTGAAGCGCAATGGGCATCTTCCTGTTGCGTTTCTGCGTGTTTTCTTTGCACTGTAATCCCTTTGCTATTTTTTCGAAGCTATAATCAACTCAGCCCTTTTCAATAAATCTAAAATTTAGGCTCACTTGTAGTAGGTTTATTGCTAGGACGGCCTAACGGTCTATTCCTAATTCCCCACTCGTAATTCACCCAAACGATTCTTCGTCGTTTTCTTTCGCCCAATCTGTGCGGCTAAAGACGACGATAAGTATACCACTTACAATCATTAATACTTTCAAAAGGAATGCTGCCAAGTGCCCGAAGGAGGTCATCCAGACAAGGAAGGATAGATTCACCCCGACAATACTTAGAATGATCGCCAAAAAGCCAAGGGTAAATAGAAGGAAACCTAATAAGGTGAGTAGATCTTTTTTCATGCTAATAATTTGAGGGCAAAGCTACTGAAAATTAATCAGACCATAGAAATATTGATTAATTGCTTTATCCTATTCATTTCTAGAGATGGAAAATCTTTCTTTTTGTCCGTTTTTAGTCAAGAAAATCATTCCTTCCTCACGTTCCCAAATGTTTGCTCGTTGAGGTTGTAAATAGCAAACAAAATCCACTATTTTTGTCTATATTTGCAAAAAGCCATAAATAGGCATAAAAGAATGATTAAGCTAATCGAATGTCCCAGAGATGCTATGCAAGGCATCAAAGAGTTTATACCTACTGAAAAAAAAGCGGAGTACATCAACGCCCTTTTACAAGTAGGCTATGATACTATTGACTTTGGTAGCTTTGTTTCTCCAAAGGCTATTCCGCAAATGAAGGACACCGCTCAAGTGCTTGAACGCTTGGAGCTTGATAATACAAGTACAAAGCTCTTGTCCATTGTTGCCAATCTTAGAGGAGCAAATGATGCTTGCCAATTTGAAGAAATAGATTATTTAGGCTATCCTTTTTCGATCTCAGAAACTTTCCAGCTTCGTAATACCAACGCAACCATTGTTCAATCTTTAGGGCGATTGCAAGATATCTATAATGTTTGCCTTAAGCACAACAAAGAGTTGGTCGTCTACATCTCTATGGGCTTTGGCAATCCTTATGGCGATCCTTGGAATGTAGAAATTGTCCAAAAATGGGCGAGTATTCTCCAAGAAATGGGCATCAAAATAATCTCCCTTTCCGATACGATTGGTATCGCCACACCAGACATTTTAAGTTATCTATTTGGCAATTTGATTGAAAAAATGGAGGGCGTAGAAATTGGCGCTCATTTACATACCGAACCCCACAACTGGGAAGAAAAGATTGTCGCTGCTTACGAAAATGGTTGTCGCCGCTTCGATGGTGCGCTTAAAGGTTTTGGGGGCTGCCCCATGGCCAAAGATGATTTAACAGGGAATATGCCAACCGAAAATGTTATCAGCTATTTTGACCAGATTGATGTGCAATTAGGAATCAATCGAGCTATGCTACGGCATTCTATGCAGTTAGCCCTAGATGTTTTTCCGCATTAATTTGTGAAAACAGTCTTCGACTGTAAAATAACTAGACCATGAAGCAAATTTATACGACACTGATCGATTTTGGAACGCCTGCTTTTGACGAAACACTTCGTCTAAGGGACGATATTTTACGCCGTCCTCTTGGTCTCGTTTTTGAGGCGGAAGACATAGCGCAAGAATACAAAGATTTCCATTTAGCTTGTTATGATGAAAATTCCTACCTCGTCGGCATTATGGTACTCACTCCTAAGGAAGGAAAAACTATAAAAATGCGACAAGTAGCCGTCAAAGAAGAGCTACAACGACAAGGAATAGGTCAAAAAATGGTCGCTGATTGCGAAGGGCTTTGCAAAGAAAAAGGGTTCAATAAAATCGTCCTAAACGCAAGAGATACCGCTATCCCTTTCTACGAAAAACTCAACTATACCAAAGTAGGAAAACCCTTCATCGAAGTAAAAATTCAACACTACAAAATGGAAAAAACATTAGCCTAATGTTCGCGGGTAATTTCCAAATTCTTAGCTAATTCTTTCTAACTCATCCCCAGCCCTTCTCTCCACAGAGAAGGGGGGCTTGTTTTACAGGGGTTTAGGATTAAGGGAATAGGGTTAGAGGGCAAGGAGTTGCATTTTTGTTTTGGAGAATATAAATGGTTCTAGGCTACTTAAAAAAAGCAAAAAATTCAAGGAGCGAGTTCGTTCTCCCTTCGGAGGGACCCCGTATCACTATCGGGGGACAGACAGAGGGTTGTACGCTATAAGATACGCACAAAAAAACTCCTAATTCGTAATTCCCCACTCCTAATTCCTGGCTCCTACCCAATTCTCCCTTCCAATTCCTCCATTTGTTTCAAAACATGAAGATTCGCCTCAATGGTTTTCCCCTTATCAATATAGCCCTTCGCCTCCTTAAAACGTTTTTGCACAATGCAAAGATGCGCCAGATTTAAATAAGCTAAAGCGTGACTGTTATTAGACTGTAATCCAATGTTTAACGCTCGATTTAAGGACGTTTCACCCAGCGCTAAGTCCTTGTCGTAGAGCGCGAGAACGCCTTGCATGAAATAATATTCCGCCCGATACTTTTTCAAGAGCAAATTAGGTCTTCGTATATCATCCAGCAAGCGTTGAGCCTTCTCAAACTCACCCTTGTGGATCAATTTGGAAGCCGCCCAAACCGTGCCATACCAGAAATACCCAAGCACCATCATGCCCGCAGCCAAAAAAGCCAACCAAGAACGGCTAAAGCCATCTGTACCCGTGATGTAAATACCATAAGCCAATAAAATAGCTACAAAAATGAATCGAAATCGTTTACTTAGCACGTTGATAGAGTTATGGATGGGAAATTAAAAAATCAATGCGTCCACCGAGTAGGGCTTACCACCGCTTTAGGGTAATCAGCACCTAGTACCACATGGATTTCCTCTTGTTCTTCAAAGCTCAAGGTATCAGGACGATGAATTTTTTTAGAAGGAACTTCCGCCAATTCAGGAATCCAGAGTTTGACATATTCGCCATTCGGATCGTAGCGTTTTGCTTGCGTGAGAATGTTGAAGTACCGATCATCCCTAGGGTCATTTCCTACACCAGCAAGGTAATTCCAATTTCCCCAATTGCTACAAGGATCATAATCAATAAGGAGCGATTCAAAGTATTCAGCACCGATTTGCCAATTCACTTTTAGATCATTAATCAGGAAACTTGCTACATTTTGGCGGCCTCGATTCGACATAAAACCCGTGAACTTCAGCTCTCGCATATTGGCATCAATGAAAGGGACACCCGTACGCGCTTCTCGCCAAATTTTGAAGCGATGTAGATCGTCTTCCCACTCAGGATTGACCTGCTCTTTTATGCCTCCTTTTTTAAAGATATTGTTCTTGTGTTTCTTGCCCATCAAACGGAAAAAATCCCGCCAAAGTAATTCAAAAAACAAGTGGTAAGTTGATTTGTTTTTGACACGCTTTCGCTCATACTTTTTGATTTCGAAATACACTTTTTTAGGAGATAAACACCCCTGAGAAAGCCACGGAGCCAACTTAGAAGAATAATTAGCTCCTAGCAAGCCATCTCGTGTTTCCTTATAATGCCGAAGGTGATCTTTCTCCCAGATAAATTCTTCCAAACGCGCTAAACCCTCCGTTTCCCCACCTTTAAATTGTATGGCTGCCCTTGCATCACACTTAAAATCCTCTTGCCCCAAATCTTTCATACTAGGCATATCCCCATAATTTAAGGCAATATCACTAGGCATGGTAATGCGAGTAGGGGAGGGAAGGGGCTCTCGAATAGGAATGAAGCGTTCGACTTCTTTGCGGAATTGCGTGAAAACATCAGGGCAATGCGATACAGGAAAGGGCAAATCTTGCGTATAGTAAAGCATTTTACCCCTAAAGTAATGTAATTCAATACCTATTTTCCAGAGATTGCGCTCTAGTGCATCTTGTACCTTTATCTCTTCATCCGTTCGTTCCCGATTGCAAAAGACCCAACTAGCTTGTACCTTATTAGCCAATTTGAAGACTTCCTCCTCGGGGTTTCCGATCCGAACCACCAAGTCACCTCCTAGTTTCTGAAAAGACTGGCGCAAGTCTTGAATACTCTCTAGAATAAATTTTGCTCTATATTTCCCTGTTTTTGAAAATCCGTAGGAAGAAGTACCCGAAAAAAGGCGAGGATCAAAAACATAGATAGGAATAATTTCATCCCCGCGTTCGAGCGCATAATCCAGCGCTTCATTATCGTGGATGCGTAAATCTTGTCTGAACCAGACTACTATTCGCTTTGGTTTGCCCATATTTTGCGTGTTGTGTGCTTGCAGCGTCCAAATACCTTTCGCTGCTACACGGCATAAATATACAACAAACAGAATAAAATAGAGTTTAAGGAACAATTTGATTCCTGTTCTTAATGCCCTATTTAGATTAAATCTAGATAGGGAGCGATGGAATCTTATACCCCTTACACGGTTCAAATTACGCCACAAAAAAAACTCCTAACTCTAACCTCTTAACTACTAAAACGGTTTAACCCAACTCTTAGTTTTCATAATCGCCTTCACTTCCTCATAAGAAAGCGGATAGAAGTCATGGCAATCCACGCCCACGTCAAAAGATAAAGATTTCGGATCGTCAGGCAAAGATCCATGAGAATGTCCATATAAATGATATGTACCGTGGTGCTTCGCGTTCCATTCTCGGATAGCATAATGGAAAAGTACGACTAATTGTCTGCCCTTATGAAATTCAGGATCGGGGACGACCAATTCGAAGTAATCTCGCACCCACTCAAAACGATCACGACAAGCTAAAGCGCTTTTCTCATGATTCCCCTTGATTAAATAAATGTAACCATTCAGTTGATCCAAGATTTCTTCCAAACGGCCAGGAGAGTTCAGTCCCACATCGCCAAGGTGATAGACCTTATCTCGAGGTCCCACCTTTTCATTCCAGCGCTCAATCATTTCCTCATCCATCTCATCAATGGAGCGAAAAGGGCGCTTAGCATATTTTATAATATTCCGATGTCCAAAATGGTTATCGGAAGTAAAGAATATTTTTGACATAAATACGCAGCAAAGCTGCAAGTTAAAAGTTGAGGCCACCCCGAAAAGGCACTTAAGGAAAATAATATTTAAGAAGTGTGGTTTTATTATTTGCTAGCAAATAATAACTAACACAGTTAGGCAGCAATTCTCGGATTTACAAAAGTATTTGGAAAGTATCGAGTGTTTGCAAGAGAAGGCGGTAGCCTTCGAGGTTCTATAGCAATGGGTTTCAACCCCTTGGTTCGTAAAATAAGCCACCAAGTTTTGCCAAAAATAGGCAAGAGTACACTCATTAGTTACTAAAAACATGTTTTTTAGGTCAAACCGAGAATTGCTGACAGTTAGAGATTCATACCTCTTATTTTTTTATAAATTCATACTTTTCGGAGTAGACTCAGAGTTAAAGAATAATTGTCTTCGCCACCTTAAGGGGTGCAAAATATACTGTACTTGAATCGAAGAAATACTTGTAAAAGATGTCCAGTACATCCTATTTCTTACATCATAAATCGTACATCATTCCTATTCATATTTCAAGAGAAACTTAGGATTGATGACCTTAAAAGAAAGTCGTCCATCACGGTCGTAGCCTTCCTCCAAAGGACGTAGGACTAAGCCCTCACGTTGTACCTTATACAATTGGGAATGACCGATAGAAAGTGCTACGAGACTAGGGATGTCCTTGATAAGCTTGAAATTAGTATCCAAAATAGGAACCGTTTCTAAGCCCATTTTTTCAATAGTAGCAAGGAAATCGGCCATGTTTAGGTACTTGTAGGTATCAATATTGAAAACATTGAAGAAGCGGATGTGCTGACCACGCAATTTGTACTTATTGCTTTGAATGCTTTCGCCAATCAATTCTCCTTGAATCGCATAATTTCCGCCTAATTCACGAAGTTTTTCCTCAATCTTCAAGGCGCGAGCCACCTTCCACAAGGTGTTGTCTTCTGTTTCGATAAGCTCCAAATTTCTAGAGCAAACCCCAAATTCACCATCACGTAGGTAGTAGGTCACAGAGCTTCCATCCAGTTTTTCTGCAATGTAGAAGGATTTTCCTTCGTATTTCTCCAACAAATCTTCTAGGACTTGAATTCTAGTCTCATCTGTTTTTGGGATGAAAGAAGGGAATTTGCCTTTGGCTACGCCAGACAAACTAGCAGGAATAGGCGCTTCATATTTCGTAATGCCTAGTAATGCTGTTACGTCCAAATCTTCCTCAATGTCAGTGCCTTCTGGTAGAATATCCAAGGGGAAACAAATACCTTGAGAAATCTGTCCTCGCAATCGAATGGTCCGAACGCGCATACCTCTAGCCTTCAGAAACTCAAATTCCGGACGATCAGGCATCAAGCAATCTATTTCACAATAAACGCATAGATCCCCTACTTGGAATTCTCCTTTTTTGACGACTAATTGCCAACCTAAAACGGTAGCTTTCAAGATAGTGTCCGCATTTTCAATCGCTTCCAATGCTTTGATACGTTGTATAGATGCTAGTTTTCTCATTTTCCTAATACACTTGTTGATTTTAATGATGTGTTTTGGTAATAGCATCCTAGGCACAACAATTCTATTGTGCAATGATGATCACTCAAAAAACTAAAATGATAGGTTCTTTCTTGTATAAAGAAAAAACGTGGAAGACTTAATATTTTAATTTAAGACTCCTCCCTATTGGGGGCTTGATGTATTAAACTACAAGAAAGGGGGAATAGTTCCCAGAGAGGGAAGAAAAGGAAATACGATCTATGAAGTAAGATGTATGAAATCTAAGGAGTAAGAAATATGATGCATGATTTTCTTACATCATATTTCTTACATCATATTTATTTAGAATGGGTTGAACACCCCAAAATTTGTCCACATCTGATTGGGGATAGAAATTTCATCTTGACCGGGACAAACATCGCTGACATTCATCTCCTTGTAGTCGCGAAGGAAGCCCATTTTGTCGTAGACAGAACGCTCAATTTGTACGGCTTCATAACGTTGACGGCCAGAGGCCAAACGCAATTCAAACATTAGGGGAAGACCGGGTAATTGGTCGAAGCGGAAGAAGCTCGCCACATTCTCTTGGCGCAAGATGGGCGCCATTTCTCCAGTGACATAAAAAGCCTGTTGGCGGTAGCTCGCGATGAATTTTTGGCATTCGTAGCCTTGGATCTGTGTATCACTAGGGAACGAAGATAAATCCATTCCCCGCTCCTCCAAATCTAGCGGCTTGTAGTTACGTAGTTGCTTGATATCTGCTTTTACTTCGTTGATATTCATCAAGACATGCAGTTGTTTGCGTAGCCGATCTTTCTTAATGATGAATTCAGTTCCTTGGGCAGGATTGGTTAGGCGCAACACCTTGAGGTGTGACGTGAAAAAGCTTTCGAGTTGGGTAAACTGTGGTGGCTCTTTGTCCTGTTCTTTCGTGATTTCGTACCTGATGTACAAGTGATTTGTAATCTTCATGGTGTTTGGGTAATTCGGTCAAGGCTAGCGGCAAACGTCAAGTTTTGGCTAGCGATATAGATGATTATTAGCAATAATTCATTTTACAAGGAAAATAAGTAGTTAGCCCCCTCCACTCTGCTCCAGATAACTCCTAACTCTTAACTATCAACCTCTTTTCCAGTCCCTGCAACTTTGGTCCACTAATTTTAGGAGCGTTGGAATTCTGTAGGCACCGTGCATATTTTTGATATGCGCTAGAGCTGTTGTTAATTCCATTCCTGCTACAGTAACGTAAAGCGGTTTGGCGCTTTGTCCTCTCCATACTTTACCAGAGCAGCCTTGGTCGTCTTTATATTTATTTTTGGCAACACCAATAATTGGTATTGTTTTCTTCAAATGCTCGTATAAATAAGCGCCTAATCCCGGCGATTGTTCATCTTTTAACCACACATAGCCGTCGATGACGATGACTTCAAGTGGAATTGAAATTTTTTCCAAAACCTGAATAATGCAAGGTAATTCACGTTTGTAGAACTGCCCTGGGACGTATTCTTGAATGTCACAAATCTCAAGCGTCGCAATACTGTGTGGATGCTCATCTTTCCAATCTTCAAAAAGAAGACAGGCAATCTGTGCTTCATTTTCCTTGTAATCAACATCCAAACAGGCAATCATTTTCTTAGTGTTATTCGTTTTGCGTATGCTATAAAAGAATATTTAACCCATAGACAGATTCATAGATGCTCTTCTAGTTTATTATTCTGATAATTAACCTAATGCGATCTATGTAGTTTTTGTTTGTATATAATGAAAGTAGTGCTCGAAGTGTTCTAGTCCAAGATAGAAAAGAAGTTATACGAGAACATTTTCCAAATACATGACATTTAGTAGGTTTGTGTATCAACTGGCTCTTGTCGATATTCCTTGTTCAATTTCAAGGAAAGGCGTTTTTTCTTGCTTTTAAGCAAAAAAGCAGCCGTTCACTAACCTTAAGATACGCCTTTATTTTCATTATTTTTGGATGTAGAGGATCCTTTGACGGTTGTCGATCCTTTAAAAATCTAGTAGATTAGATTTTTTTTATTGGTACACAAGCATTTCGGAAATACGTTTTTTTTTGAAAAATTGCAAAAATATTTTTTATTGTCATTCCTTAATTTCCAATCCATTAGCATTGTTTTTTTGAACTAAAAATGGCTGTAATGCTTGCTATACCTATAAAGTTTGAAAGGTTCTTGTCATAGAAAATGAAATTTAGTCCTTTCTCTAAACAAAACCTGTTCTCCCATTTTTTGCGATAGAAAACTAGCGCAAAAAAAAGTTTTTCATAGTAATATAAAATGTTATTTGTAGAGAAGGGAATGCCCTTTTTTAGCCTCAATTTTTTTGTCACTAAAATCTTCAAATTTGATAAAGTTTTACCTTAGTATCAGTAATATATTTTTTCATTGAGCTAATCTTTTATTCACTACCATTTAGATTTTTGTTCTTTGTGAAATTACAAGGAATATTTGATGCCACTAAGTTTTTTCTGATTTATTTGATTAGTGGTAGTTCGTCAAACCTATAGGAACGAGTTTGTTCTTCCTTCGGAGGGTTTCAGTATAGCTATCGCGTATCGCTATCGGGAGATAAGCAGAGCAACTCATCCCCAGCCCTTCTCTCCACAGAGAAGGGAGTTTTCTTGTTTTTACAGGGTTTTAGGATTAAGGAAATAGGTTTTTAGAAGGCAAGTAGCTACAGGTTTACAAAAGGATCTAGACTTCTTGAATACAGCACAAAACACAAGGAGCGAGCTTGTTCTCCCTGAGGAGGGAGATGCTGATAAGCAGAGGGTTGTACGCTATGAACGGCGAGCAACTCATCCCCAGCCCTTCTCACTAAACAAACGTAATCATATCCTTCTCCAAGTGCGGCAATTCATTAAAACTAAGCAAATTAAATTCCTGTTTAGAAAAAAGGAAGGTGGAGAAAGAGGTATTTCGAACAGAAAAATTCATAGAGGCTACTCGCTGTTCATCAGTTAGTTTCAAGGCTTCGGCAGTGATGGCAGAGATAGTTCCTCCAGAGGTAAAAATACCGATGTTTTGGCCTTTTTCGGTGTTTTCAAGTATCGTTTCGAGTCCTTTTTTTACATTTTTACGGAACAGATGCCAAGGCTCAGCGCCTTGTGGTGGGATTTTCCCTTCTACCCATTCATTCATGAAATATTGGAAACAGAGCAAGCCGTTTCTTCTTCGAAGTTTTGGCGTTGCCTCCATTTCGGTGTACCATTTTTTTACTTGTGGGACGGTTTGAACGAGCTGTGGGAGAATAGACTTAAACACGGTGGTAGCTTCATGCTCTTTCAGTCCTTGTAAAACAGTAGCTGTAGGAAGTGAAAGACCGTTTTTTGCATAGATATCCCTGACAATTTCAAAGGTATGTCGCTGACGGACGAGTGGCCCGACGAAAATCTTATCGAAATGATGATGGTTGGTTACCAAATATTTTCCTAGTTCAGCAGCTTGCTGTTCTCCTTTTGGAGAGAGTTGGTCATAATTGGCAGCTCCGAAGGAAGCCTGTGCATGTCGGAAAAAATAGAGTTTACTCATCTTTTGATTTAAGATTTTCGATGTAAGAAGTAGGAATAAAATGATGTAAGAATTGGTATAGAAGAACTTAATGCACTACTAAAACTATCTTTGGTGTCAAATTACGACTGAAAAATATAAAAAGGGCATGTACTATCCTATTTTTATTGCTATCTTTTGGCCGATTTAAGTTTTTTACGCTATAAGAGCTATAAGATCCTCTAGCGATAAGCCTTTACCTGATACCTACATTCAAAAAAAGAACAGCTATGAATTTCGAGTATACCGAGAAGTCAAAAGATTTGCAAGCGAAAGTTGAACGCTTTATGCAAGAGCATATTTATCCCATCGAACAAGATTACTCGGAGTGGGTAGAGGCGAATCCTTGGCAAATTTATCCTGAAATGGAGCGCTTGAAGACCTTGGCTAAGGCGGAAGGGCTTTGGAATTTGTTTCTACCAGAAGATTATGGTGCTTTGAGTCCTGGTTTGACGAACCTAGAGTATGCACCTTTGGCTGAAATCATGGGGCGTGTGATTTGGGCTTCTCAAGTCTTTAATTGCTCCGCACCTGATACGGGCAATATGGAAGTCCTAGCGAAGTATGGTACTCCTGAGCAGCAAAAAGCATGGTTGACGCCTTTGATGGAAGGAAAAATTCGTTCTGCCTTTCTAATGACAGAACCGGAAGTGGCTTCCTCCGATGCCACGAATATTGAGACGTCCATTGTCCGCGAGGGTGATGAGTATGTCATAAATGGGCGGAAATGGTGGTCGTCAGGTGCTATGAACCCTGAATCTAAGGTTTTTATAGTGATGGGGAAAACTGACCCGACAGCACAACGGCATGTGCAGCAAAGCATGATCTTAGTTCCCAAAGACACTCCAGGAGTAAAAATTATACGCCCCTTACGTGTTTATGGCGCCATGGATTCTCCAGAAGGACATGCAGAAATCGAATTAAATAATGTGCGGGTTCCTGCTAGTAATCTTTTAGTAGCTGAGGGCGCTGGATTTCAAATTGCTCAAGGACGCCTAGGGCCAGGTCGGATTCATCATTGTATGCGTCTCATCGGAGCGGCTCAACGTGCTTTGGAACTCATGTGTAAGCGGGTAGCAAAACGAACGGCTTTCGGTCGTGAAATTTCCAAATTTAGCAGCATTCGTCAAGACATTGCCAAATCGCGTTGTGAAATCGAACAAGCTCGTTTATTAACGCTGGCCGCAGCGGATAAAATAGATCGTTTTGGAATCAAAGGTGCTAAGGACTTGATTGCCATGATTAAAATTGTGGTACCGAATATGACTTGTACCGTAGTCGATAGAGCTATTCAAATGCATGGTGGCTTGGGTGTTAGCCAGGATACCCCATTAGCTGGTTTTTGGATTTATGGGCGCTCTATTCGGATTGCTGATGGACCAGATGAGGTGCATATGTATCAGTTGGGCCGCAATACGGTGAAGCAGCTAGTTACTAACCACTAAAGAATTTAGCATAGGGAGTATAAAGGTTAGTTTTTCCTTGTAATTCTTGATTTTTTTAGGTTTATAAAGGGAAGATTTAATAAAAACAAGTATTTCTTGGAATAACTGGATGAGGGGAAGGTATTTGCCTTAGTTGCTCACCAGTGGACTTCTGCGCAAAAGATGGGAGGGTATCATCTAGGTGAAAAAATATGTGTGGGACTAGAACTTGCAATTACTATAAAATGTATTAGACACGACAAGGCGGTTTCTCTGATTGCAACGGAAACATAAAGGTAATAGAAGACGTTCCTTCTCAATAAGGCGTTTTTTCAGAAGCCGATGTTTGTTCTTGCATAGCTGCTTCAAATGGAGATACCTGTCGCAGATTGGATGACATCCTAACTTGTCTAAGAAGAACACCTAGCTACTTGGCCTTTCCGAATAGTGAGACTATTCACGATTTTAAAAATCACGATAATTTTTGGAACAAAAAAGTCCTTTGTCTTTTGTCAAACAGTCTTTTCAAGCGATAGCGTCGAAAACTCTTAGGTACTTGAAACGAGATTATTCTACCTGCCTGTAGACACTCGAAACGCCTGTAGTTGGTCTGATTTCCATAGACTGAATGAAAATACCTAATTACTAGTAAACTCTTTAGCTTTGGAGATTAACCAATCCCTTTCGATTAAGTATTCTGCCTGTTCAATGCGTGTGATTAACGAAAGGACATTTTGTTCCTTAAGATGGCCATGAAATTGTTTTTCTAGCATGCTGCGCAGTTGAAGGAGGAGGGCTCTAAATTCTTTGTAGGCTTCCCTTACTGGAATAGAAAGTGTTTCATTTCGATTTAGGTAAACTTGTAGCGATTTTAGGTTGTTTGATAAGGTTGGAATAATCCGATTTTCATAGAATAATTTAATCAGCAAGGATTTTACATACAACAAGTAAAAAGGGTCTTCATTAGCGGTGAATAAACTCAGGTATTCGAAGGATTTATCAAAATCATTCCGATAAAACTCAATATAAGCATTACATAAATTTAGAATGTTCTTCCCATGGTTTACCACGTCAAGATGTAGTGGATTGATGTCTTTTTGATATTGATGCATGAAAGCAATGGCCGCTTCCACCTTGTTCATTTCCAACAGATTTTTAATGTGCAAAAAATAATGAGGGGTAGCTAAGTAAACTCCTGCATTCCAGACTTTTTTGTCTAAGCCTTGTAAGAATAAGGCTGCTCGAATTTGCCGATAATTCGATTTCCCTTTTCGGATTTTTCGATTGCTATAATTGATCAAAAAACCATAAAAATTACGTTGATCATGAGGGCTTAACTGAGTATGTAGTTGAGCAAGGAGTTGCCTTGACCGTTCAAAATACTGCTCGTTATCACCATCTTGAAAGGTTTGTATGGTATAATAATATAAATGGATGAGCGGGGAAAAACTTTCCTTGTTATTTTCTACAAGGCTGAGTAGTTGCCGTTGTATAGGGTTATCTATTTTTTTATTGACAACAGTAGCTTGATTTAACTCTGCGGTATAATACAGCATCAAAACACTGTATGCATAATTGAGAAAAGCGCTTTGGGTAGGCGTACTACTTGTACTCAGTTTTCGATTCCTCGTAAAAATATCAAGATAATACCCAATTTCCTCCAATCGAAATTTATTGTAGAAATACTCTGAGTTTCGAAGCGGCTGTTTTTCTAAGTTTTTGTTAGTTTTATTAAATTGATTTTCAGTGCTTTTGTATTCTCTTCGTTCTATGAGACTATCCAATAAATAGCGTTCTTTTGCATCCTTATCTCCTTGCCATTTTTCCAAGGCAAAAAACTGTTCAATCAATTGACTCAAAGCATTCATCGTATTTCTCAAACGAGAATCATCTGCGGTATGCAATTTATGATTTGAGGAACGATGATCAGGAAAAACGAGGTTCACGATTTTTACCTTTGGAATAGGCGTTTTCCAAGATTTTATGGTCAAAAAAACACGATAAAGGGCGACGACATCTTTACGTGTATTGTGGTAGGGAGATTCCAAAAATTTCAAAACTGTTTTGCGTTCCGATGTCTTTATTGCTTGAAAAAGTTGGACGACCTTAGTCGAATTGATGTTTTTTGTCTTTACGCTCATTTTTAACAAGGGGCTGATATTATCTGTTGACTATTAGTTGAATAAGTGGTTGCGATCTTGTTTTTTGTTTAACAAAGATAAATTATTGTTCCTAATTTCTCAAGGGGGAAGACCTATATTTGTCTTATCGAAACAAACTTATTAATTCTTGACTTAAATTATTCGTAAACAAATAAAATATGTATGTATTGATGTCTTGATGTTTGCTTGTTTATAAATCTTTTTGCGTAGTATTTTTGAGTTTGTTTTTCTAAAATTTTTAATAAAAAACCAAAACAATTATGAACTATTCACATATTGCTACCTTCTTCTTTTTTGTTTTATTCTTAGTGATGGGATGCCAAGAAGAGGAGCTAGAAGATATTGCTTTCAAGGTAGGAAGTACCCCAGAACACATAGGTGTCACGGACTATCGACTAGCCAATGATATTTATGCTATCACTTACGAATGGGGGAAAATAGATACGACTGGTGGTGGTGAATTCCAACTTTATCTAAATGATGATACATCGCCTCTAGTAACTATCTCCATGGTTGACGCTTCCAATTATATCGTTAATAATAAGGGCGATAAGGATTTACTAGCGGTGAAATTGAACAGCGCTACCTCTTGTACTTTCGAGTTGAGCAATTCCTATTTACTATATGATAAATTAAGGGCACAGGTGAAAGAAGCCAATGCGACTACTTGGAAAAGACATGTTGCTATACATGCAAATGGCGGAGGTACTGTAGATATTGTTTTTCGGACTGCAAAAGAATGGAAAAATATGTGTGGAACTAGAGCCTGTGGATTTTTTAAAATGTATGAGACACGACAAGGAGGATTCACAGATTGTTCGGGAAATATAAAACTCATTGACAATGTTCACTCTCTAGAAAAAGGCGTTTTCTCAGAAGCCGATGTTTGTTCTTGTATCTCAGCTTCAAACGGAGATACTTGTGGTAAGTTGGATGATATCCTTGCTTGCCTTAAAAGAAAACCTCGATACTTGAAGCGCGATTACGATCCTTGCCTGTAAGTCCATCTTTAACAATATAAACTTCCTACTATCTGGTTTTTAGTATAATTAGGTGTATCCCCCATTTGAATTGTTTAACAATCGTGATTTTATGTTCCTAATTTCTCCAATGGGAACTACTATCTTTGTTCAACAATGCTACGATAAAGATTGCAAAAGTACAGCTGGAGATCGAGCTGCACATAAAGGAATAAATTAAGTTGTAAAATATTAATTATTAGGGTTTTAGATTTGTTTTTTTCTTAAAAGCAAGATACCTTTGTCGTAAATTAATTTTAACCTTTATTAATTCGATTATCATGAAAAACCATTTTTTTTCTTTGCTTGCAATGCTGTGTTTGGCCTTTGCTTTTCTTTCTTTTTCGATTATGGAAGAAGAGGCACCACCAGCATTGGTTCTTTCTAACATGTCTGTAGTTCAAACTACTGAATCCTCTTTAGATTCGGAGGTGTGTTTTATGTTCAGTTTTTTTGTAGAAGGAAATCCTAGTGTATTGGGGAAAGTCTACTATACTTTTCACAATTTAAATATCGTCGTTCCTGTCCATGGAGGAATGTATTATATGGCTGAACATTGTGGGCACCTGTATTCTGGGGCTCAGGATTCTTTCGAATTAGAAGCGGAATGCACCATAACTACATCAGGTACTTTTGGCGGTGGAAGCTTGGTCGATGGCTGTGTAGTCGTTATTGACGGCTTTAATGATTGGACGGGGGCGTACTAATAACTGAAGCTGACTAGAACTTATGAATAGCAACACTAGGTGTATCATTTGATGCCTCAAAGAGAACAATAACACAAAATTACTCCTCGTAAAATAGTGCGGAGTTTTGTTAATTTTTAATGCTGAATTAGAAGGTCGCTCTTTTTTAAGAGTGGCCTTCTTTCGTTCAGTATCTGAACGAAAAAGGGGGGTTATTTCAGTTAAAAAGGTCGCAGACCTCCTAATAAGTCAGTACGCCACGTTATACTTATTTCTTCTTATGAGTCTTCTATGGTTAAAAATTGCTAAAACGATAATGCTATATTCCATTTTTGCTGCTTGTCAATCTCCTGAATTTATAGACTTTTGTATCGGCAGTTTTTAAGATCGTGAATTCCCTTGCAATTTGAGTTTTTCAAGGGGATAAGCCCAGTGTATTTTGGCTAAGGAATGTTGAGCAAGGTGTTATTTTTTAATGAAAATGGCGTATTAATGATGGTTTTATGTGTTTGGTTTAAGTTGTTTATTTATAGTTTGATATGTAGGTTGTAAGTAGTGATGTGATGAAATGGTTTATGTTTTTGCTAGAAAAAACAAACGTTCGAACATTAATAAAGTCATTTTTTTGAAAATATGGTTTTTTGAAAGGGTGTTAACTTTACTCTATATTTATTTCAAACAGATATGGATCTCCATGGAAGTGTAAATGTTGTGGATAGGACAATGGCTTAGAGTAGTAGGAATAAAGCAGTAACGAGGAATTGCTGGTAGTGTCCGAATGTAAATGAAATAATAGCTGCTACAAACCGGGTTTTTGTAGTATTATATAAGGAATTTTTCTCTTCACGAAAACATATTGTCAACATGAAAAATCCTAGCATTTTTTTATTTGTTATTTTTTCTTTAATCGTACTAGATGTTTTTGCCGATCCACCAACTCCCCCAGTAGGTTTTGTTTGGGAGTTAGTAGATGAGTATTCGGACGAATTTAATGGAAATAGCCTTGATAGAAACAAGTGGTTGGACTACCACCGCTCAGGATGGAGAGGAAGAAGACCCGCTATGTTTGTACAAGAAGCGGTTTCGGTGGGTAATGGAATGCTGCAAATAAAAAATGGGATTCTTGAGAACCCTATAGATGGTTACACAATTTATGGAGGGGCAGTGACTTCCGTTAGGGATTTGGCAGGTTTTGGCTATTATGAATGCCGCTTTAAAGCTTCTAGTACTACGATGTCTACTACATTTTGGTTAGCCAATGATAAAGTAGATTTACCGGGTGGTTGCACTACAGATAAATATAGTCAAGAGCTTGATATTGTAGAAACCATTGGAGATGCGAAGACCTTTCCGTCTTTTGCAACGAGTATGCACTCTAATACCCACTTTAGGTACGTTTCTTGTCAGGGAGGCTCAGAAGATTTTTATTCGGTAGGCTCTAGTATTCCCTTAAACTCTAGAACGGAGGATGAATTTCATGTCTTTGGCGCTTGGTGGAAAGATGCAACTCAAGTGACTTTTTACGCCAATGATGTAGAAGGAAATACGGTCCAATTTAATTCTGATTTTTCAAACACGCCTTTCGACCGAACGATGTATCTCAATATGGTGACAGAAACCTATGATTTTGAGCAACCTCCTTCTAATGCTTCCTTGCTAGATGATTCAAAAAATACTTCTTACTATGATTGGGTTAGAGCGTATAAATTGGTACCTGTTCCCGTTCAAACGGCCTATCCTAGCGGCATACCTCATTCCATACCAGGCACAATTGAAGCAGAGTATTATGATGATGGTGGGCAAGGTATTGCTTATAACGATCTAGAGTCTGCAAATAATGGTAATAACGTTTTTAGAGAAAATGAGGGCGTGGATCTAGAGGCTCGCGATGGAGGAATCAATGTAGGATGGATTAATGAGGGCGAATGGCTTGAATATACCGTCAATGCTGAAACAAAATGCTATCGTATTTCTGCTAGGGTAGCTGCCATTAGCTCTGGCAAATCCATCATTGTAAAACTAGATGGCGAAGTTTTGGGAACAATCGATGTGCCTAATACTGGTGATTGGGGAGCCTTTCAAACAGTTGAGTTAAATGATATTTTTATTCAAGGAGGAAGTGAACAAGTGCTACGCTTAGAATTTGTTGGTAGCGGTGTAAACCTTAACTGGGTGAGCTTTTCAGCAACTTCCCCTCCATTAGCTGTGAGCCGTGGGAATAGTTCTGTAACGAATGCATCACTTGATACTTGGAAGTCCATTATGGTCATTAATGAAACAGATACCTACACCAATACTTCTAGCCAAACAGAATCGATAAGCTTGGAAAATTTTAACTTTTATGCAGCACAAAAAGCTGATCCCGTAACCCCTTTTATTGCTAAAGTAAATGGAAACGATAATTTTACCGTTTTGAAGGTGGGTACAACAAGAACATCGTCTGTTTATAACGTGGGAGCGAATTCTCTAGCTTTTAGTGATGATGGAGAAGCTACCTTTAGCCTAGCTCCTAATGAAACTATTGCAATAGGGTTCTTAGATGCTAATGCCGATGGTTCTGCTAGCGGTACAGGTGCTGTTATTCCTTTTGATCACAGTAGTCCTGATGAAATTTGGTTGACAGGCAATAACCTCCATCTTTCTGGTGCTGTTGTTGAGGGGCTTGCTCCAATCTCTGGAGGGAGTGTCCTTACCCATCTCCATAGAAATTACCACTTCAATATCCGTATGAAGGTTAGTCAAATGAACAATTGTTATGTTCCTCCAGTAACTACGATCCTAAGTCCCATACATGATGCCTACTTACAAGGAACTACTTCCTACAACAATACCTTGTTCCGAGTAGAAGCCAACAATCGTGTAGGTTATTTGATGTACGACTTGAGCGGTATAAATGGAGCTATCTCAGAGGCTAACCTAATTTTAACCTGTAATGGAGATGCAGGGAATGGAAATATCAACATAAATTTGGGTAATGGAACGAATTGGACGGAAAATAATCTATCCACTACAAACGCTCCCTTGCTAGGAGAGTTTTTGGCTAATAAGAATACAAGCTATGCGGTAGGAACTGCTTATACTTGGGCGCTTGATGCTACGGCTATAAATGGTGGAGATAACATGAGTCTTATCGTTTCACACACAAGTGGTAATGATATCGCTTTTGCTACAAAAGAAAATACGGTTACGGGGCCTCAATTGGTCATTACCTATACGCCAAATTTTAATGACAACGCAAGAGTCGCTGCGGCAAGTCAGCCTAGAACAGTAGAAGTAGGAGACCTACAAAGAGCTTCCATCTATCCCAATCCCGTTACTAGCCCACAGTTTACCCTTGATCTACAAAGCTATGAGCGGAGTGCGATGATTAATATATTTGATGTTGCAGGTAAAATGATCTACCAAACTGTAGCAGAACCTAGTAGATTACAACTAGATACCAGTATTCTACCTGCTAATGGTGTTTACATTTTTACTATCCAAAGCGGAGGGCAAGTCGAAACTTTGAAGATGCTAAACGTTAGATAAACCTTATCTCTTTTTAGACAGAAAATTTGTAGGGTTTATCAAAATAAGAAGTATGATTTTTATTATTTGTTAGCCAATAATAATTTAGGCTTAGGAATTTTCATACATCTTATCTCATACATCGTATTTTTTTAAGCACGAAATAAATCGGAAAATAAAGGCTCTTGTCTTGTTGAACACCAATAAAATAAGAAGCCCCAACTGTTAAAAATTTCGAAAATAGAGCGTTTCACACTAGTCGCTGGGAGTAACATCAGCCATTATAGAGCTAACAAGATTTTTCAAAGAAAAATCAAAAATCCCTCTACGCTCTACCATCTACTCACTACCCAAAATGCCCATTTTCTATGAAAACCTTAATCTTACCCGTTCTTACCCTTTTTTGTCTACAAGCTTGGTCACAAATCCCAGCGCCACCCAACTATTACGACAGTGCTGACGGACTAACCGGCACCGCCTTAAAAGCAGCGCTAAATGACATTATTGATGGCCATACCATATTTCCCTACACCTCGTCTTCTACAGATACTTGGGACATTCTGAAAGAAACGGATCGAGACCCCAATAACCCAGATGATGTTGTACTAATCTATACCGGCTTAACCAAAAACGGAGAAGGCGAATTCAGTTTTGGCAACGGTTGGATAAGAGAACATGTCTGGGCAA
>JAHDHB010000039.1:20681-21866 GCA_020631545.1 Saprospiraceae bacterium
AGAGGTGATTTTGGCACAGCAGATGGCCCTGGCACCGATGTTCACGCACTTCGTCCTTTAGACCTTGCCACCAACGTAGCTAGAAACAATCGATGGTTCAACGAATGTGATGATCCGCATGATGCTTATGGCAATTTCACTTGCACCAACGAATATTCCTGGGAGCCTCGTGATGCCGTAAAAGGAGATGTAGCGCGTATGATTTTCTATATGGCGACCCGCTACGAAGGTGAAAATGGAGAAATTGACCTACAAATGTTGGACAGTATCCCCACGGATAATGCGACCGATGACCCCGTATTCGCCAAGCTTTGTACCATGATAGCTTGGAATCTAGCCGATCCCGTGGATGCTTTTGAAGCCAATCGAAACAACGTCATCTACAGTTATCAAGGCAATCGAAATCCCTTCATTGACAATCCTAATTATGCCACCTTGATTTGGGGCGATCAATGCGCTGGTTTTTTGCCTATAGAATTAGCTGATTTTCAAGTTTATACTCAACGAAATGCTATACAGCTAAAATGGTTCGTTTCTTCCTCAGAGAAGGTCGATTATTACGAGCTTCAGCGAAGCACAGATGCCAAGGAGTGGCGTGTAATAGGTCGAGAAGAAGCCCTGAACAACAATACTCTAACAACCTATTCGCACGAAGATACTAGTCCTTTAGGAGGTGCAAATTACTATAGGATAAAAATCATTGATGAAGATGGAAGCTACGAATATAGCGACATCCGAATGGCAAACTACGCCCAAGAAGCAGCAGGCTTATCCATCTATCCCAATCCAAGTACTGGAAAATTCACACTCCGACTAGAAGTTGCCCAAAATATGGCTGGAACGATAGCCGTCTACAATGTACTAGGACAAGAAGTCTATTCCGAATCGTTTACCACCGAAAGCCGATTTCTCCAGAAAGATTTAGATCTAACTCACCTAGTAAAAGGCCCTCACGCGCTAAAAGTAACGTTGAATGACCATCGACAAACCAATTTTTCAACTTCCTTATTTATTCACTAAGTAGCAAGGTACAACCTGCCTGATTTGTGGGAGGAGATGGATGTGTGCAAATCAGGCAGGTTTGAGCTTTGCCACTTGTAATGTCATCTGGTGAATGTGTTATGGGCATTGAGTTTAGCCTTCACCTGATGACTAGAATATAGCACGACTCTTAGAAAAATAGCC
>JAHDHB010000617.1 GCA_020631545.1 Saprospiraceae bacterium
CGGTATATCGATCTACGTATGGGCGCGATCAAAGGAGATACGGTCGTTTTGGATTTCAATAAGGCTTATAATCCGTATTGTGCCTTTGGGGCAAATAAGGGCTACTCCTGCCCTATTCCGCCAAAAGAAAATCATCTAGAAGCAGCCATCAAAGCAGGAGAAAAAAAGTTTCATTAGTAAAAAGTTCTAAGTTTTATCACGCCCACTGAACAACTCCTAACTTTTAACTACTAACTCCTAACTAATAAACCTTTTTCCCTTGGAGGTAAGTATCGAGGACTTGGGTCTGCCCTATTTGCGTAACAGGGATTTCGAATATATCGCTGTCTAGGATAATCAAATCAGCTTCCTTGTTGACTTCGATGGAACCTACTTTATCTTCTTGTCGCATGACATAAGCGGCATTGATGGTATAAGCTTTAATGGCTTCTTCTAGGCTAATATCTTGTGGCGCTCTAGTCACCGCATTTTGGATGCCTACAAAGGGATTCAAGGAGCTAACATCCCAATCACTACTTAAGGTTAAGCGGGCATTCGCGTCTTTTAAACTCTTGATAGGAATGATATTTTCTGCTTGGGCTGCCCCTATAAGGTAATCATTGTCATGCCAATGATCAGGGTTCGTGAAATCTCCAACAACCTGAGCATCAGCAGTTACGTTTAACTGGGCAAAACGTGGGTAATCTGCTGGATCAACAAATTCTACGTGGGTCAATCGGTGACGTCCGTTTGAGGTACCACTTTGCTCTATGGCATTTAGGGATTCCGTGATGCCCCGATTTCCTAGGGCATGGATATGAAAATCAAATCCCATTGGTTCTAGCTCTGCAATATAGTCGGCAATTCGTTGTTGAGAGAAATAATTCAACCCATTATTCGTCGGTTCTTCAAAATAATCCACTAAATAATCGAATTGCATGGCGGCAGTAGTGTTATGTACTATTCCATCACTATACAATTTTATTTGATTGATTTTCAATAAACTACTAGCATTGTTTTGGTATAAGGATTTTAGCATAGCTAATTGTGTAGCATCATCTTCTGCTGGATATGCCCATAAGCCTAGATTGACTCTTGCCGTTAGTTTTCCTTCGTCTGCTATCCTTTTCCATGTTTCATGATGGTTTCTTTTCCAGTAGGTACGCGCATCACAAATGGAGGTGATACCGTGCTTGGCTAGCTCTGGTAAGCCGTATTCGATTAATCCACGATAATCATTTTCGGCAGTAGCCGAGGTAGGCGCTAAAGCTAAGTCAATCAATATATTCCCTGCATTATCGATTAGAATACCATTCGGTTCTCCACTAGCATCTCGCATGATAATTCCTCCAGTTGGATTGCTTGAATTGGTTGTGATACCTGCTAGTTCTAAGGCTTTAGAATTGCACCAAATAGAATGAGAAGTTTGCTCCATAATGGCAAGGGGACGATTGGGCGCTATATCATCCAAAATAGCTATGGGCGAGCGTGTTGCGCCTAGTACCGTTTCCAAATAATGCCCCCAGCCAAGTAGCCATCCATTCCCTGGATTGTCTTGCATGGCATTCGCGATTACCGAAGCATAATTTTCAGGATCTTCTTCCTCTCCATCCAAAATAAACTTAAAGTTTTCGGAAGAAGCTTCCATCGGATGAATGTGTACATCATGTATACCGGGCAACATCACGGCTCCTCGTAAATTGATAAATTGTGCATTTTCAGAAGCCATATTTTCAGCATCTTCATCAGAACCAACGAATTTTATAATGCCTTCTTCGACATAAACCGCTTGTGCCCAAGGCTGGGTCGGATTTACCGTATAAATTTTACCGTTGTAAAAAACGGTGTCTTCTGCTATGGTTTCAGGGCCTTTGTCACAGGCTAAAAGCGCAAGAAGTATACATAAAAAGGAAAGGGTAAATATTTTCATTTGGATTATTTTTCTATTTAGTGCTTGAACGAAAACGGCATTTTTTTGATGTTTTTTTTCCCCATCGCTCTCTTTTCCTAAAAAACGGGTTTTCGTTAAAACACTAGTGGTTCTTGTAGAGGGTAGAAAGTATAGTGTAGAAGGACTGACTTTTGATTTTTCAAAGAAAAATCAAGTCCTTATAACGCTAATCCCGATTACTATCGCGGAATATCCTCTATTTTCTACATGGTAGTAGCTTCCTCACGTTAGGACATTTAATGCAAAAAACTGTAGAGACGCTTTTTATTTCATCTTTACAGTTCTTTGTATAAATTTTTCTCTCCAAAAAAATCGACCTTACGGCGTATTTTCTTTTTCTGGCTCTTCGGAATTTGCTTCTTCCTCTTCCAATTGTTCTTCACGATCCATTTCCTCTTGCTTGGCCTTGATTTCTTCTTCCGATAAAAAATCAATCGTGGCTAATTGCTGGGTCATTGAATCTCGAACAATTTCGAAATCAGGGATGTACTTTTCGGGCATTGGTTTTGGAGGTGGTAGTTTTAACTTACGGTGGTTAACTTGTTTTCCATTTTTCCAAAATCGGAAGCAAACGTGAGGCCCTGTAGCTAGGCCCGTACTTCCAACATAACCAATGACTTGCCCTTGTTTTACTCGCGTACCTTTGCGTATTCCTTTTGCAAATCCTGACATGTGGAGGTATTGCGTAGAATACACATTATCGTGCTTGATTTTAACGTACTTTCCATTGCCACGCGTGTAGCTTGCTTTAATGACTGTACCGCCAGAAACAGCGTAGATCGGCGTTCCTCTAGGCGCTGCGTAATCTGTCCCTAAGTGAGGTTTTACACGACGTAAAACGGGATGAAAACGACGTCGATTAAAGGGCGAGGAAATACGAGAATATTTTACAGGAGACTTCAAAAAAGCCTTCTTAAGTGGTCTTGCTTTTTCATCAAAATAATAGCCATCTTTATTTACCGAATCCACTTCAAAATAGAATCCATAGTAATCAATATCATGATGATTGAACAAGGCGCCACTCACTTTTCCAATACCAACAGACTCTCCTTCAATGAAGTGTTCTTCAAAAATCATTTTAAACTGGTCACCTTTCTTTACATGATGAAAGTCAACCGAATACCCAAAAATATCTTCCATCGCTACCGCAATGTCTATGGGCATATCATTGTCAATAATAGCATTCCACAAGGAGGAATAAATAACCCCTGATCCCGTCTTCATTTCCTTGGTTATTTCGCGTTCTATTTTCGTAACGGCCAAGGTGTCTCTAAGATCATAAACTACATAAAAATATGGGGTTGGATCATAAATGAAGTATTTAGCGGTATTTAGGCTATCGGTATCCGCAAGAATGGTATATTTCTTCCCTTTACGAAGTTTGCGCACATCGAATACATCTTTCGACTTTTCAGCCAATTCTCCAATTTGCGCATAAGATACATTGTATTTAAGCAGAATGTCAGACAAGAATTCATTTTTGCCAATCTCTTTTTCTATAACGTTAAAAGAGTCCACCGCCATATCATAAAGCATAGTCGGTTCAGGAGGGGGAGGCTCTACAACTTTAGTTTCAGAGTGCTTATGGAATAGGCCAAAAGCAGTAAGGCCAAGCC
>JAHDHB010000618.1 GCA_020631545.1 Saprospiraceae bacterium
GCTGCCCTAGGGCATTGAATAATTGTACGGTGTATTCTTTCTCGAAAGAATTTGACAATGTGATCGTTAGTTCGTCATTAAATGGATTTGGAGCGATAAGGACTTCTACATCTAGTTCATTTTCATTGAGGGCGACAGTTGTGCTGTTTACCCTTGTATGTTGGCTAAAGAAATTCCAGATTTCTAAGGTTGCACGAATGTCGTTTGCAGAGCCGAGCCATTGATGTTCGCCATTGGTGATTTTATAAAAGATCACTTCTGTTCCACCACTACAAGGCCCATATTGGAAGGTTTCTACAGTCAGGCCGTCCGCTGCGATATCGGGGAGCGCCGTAACTACAGGGGTCGTTGGGCAAGCATTTTTCGCTACCCAATGTGCAATATCGTCATCTACCGAAACATTCATCGTAAAAGGGCTACCATCATAGTCTATGACGCCATCATTCGTGCCGTGCATGTGCAATACAGATATGGGAGAACTGGGGCTACAATCACCTATCACAGAAGTCGCTAGCGTACCACTCACGGAGGCTACAGCGGCAAACTTATTACTCATTTCGCAAGCTAATAACTGCGACATAAAGCCTCCCATCGAAAATCCTGTAGCATAAATACGATCTGCATCAACACTATAATGTAGACTTACACTATCCATTAAGGCGTTTAAAAAACCTAAATCATCTTCATCGTAGAAGGGATTCAAACCATTATCCCAAGCGGCTCCGCCTAGTAATGGATCGACTAAAGCGGTAGGATAAGCCACTAGAAAATTGGCGGTATCCGCGACGAAACTCATTCCTATTCCTTGAAAATTATCGCCACTATCCCCCAAACCGTGTAACGCTAACACTAGTGGAACTGCTGTACTCCCATCGTATAAGGCTGGTACATGCAGAATATACTCACGATCTTTGCCGTTGAAATTGAAATAATAGGTGGTATCTAGCTGTGCTTGCGCTGAATAGCTGTATAGAAGTACTAAAAAAAGAGGGAGTAGAGCTTTGATTTTCATAGTGTAAGGTGTTATGGATAGGAAATTGGAGGGGCGCTTTGCAAATATAGATAAAAGAATGGAGAGTTTGGGATGGAGAATGGAGGATTTTTTGGCGTATAAGGGATTATAAGATCGTTTGGGCGTGTCATAAGACATATAAGAGGTCTTGCGACCTAAATTATGGATAGTCCGCCAGAACGACTTTATCGATTTGGGTTTAAGGTAATTTGTTCACATTTCGTACACGGTGTAATTCAATACGAGCAACTGACAACGGCTTCTTTGAAAGCTCTTCTTCTATCTTTTGGTAGGCTCACTTCTGAGTTATTTTTAAGGATAAGCCAATAATCATATACCGTACCTCCATGATGCTCTTTTTCTTCTCGTTCATAGTACTTTAGATTGACTAAATCTGTTTTTAGGCGATAAAAGCAGTTCATTCCTCTTTCTTCTAGCAGGTATTGCACTTTACTCAAAGACATGCGCTTGACTTTGAAAGAGTCTTCATTTTCGCAATCATCATCTTCACAAATATAGACTTGAATATCTTTAGTCAAACTTTTTACGTGTACAATTCGTTCTGGATGAATCCATTTCGTATCATAGTCTACGATAAAAGGGATTTCCATACTGGATACATTTCTTTCCCTTGCTGTAGTGGGTTCATCTGAGCTAAATGTGCCAAAACCCGTCTCCTCTGCGCCTGGGTCCATCGCTCCTGAGCCAAAAAAGCTTAGAAAAGTGCCATTTTCTTCTTTCTCTGAATATTTGCCGACAACCATCGCCACAATTACAATGACACCGATATAGAAGGCTGCTTTTGCTAGCCACCAAAGCGTAGCAAAAAGGGAATTTAGGAATGTCCAAATGCTTGATAAAAAAGATTTCATAATACTAAATGGTGAACTTTTGCCCTAATAGGGCTAAAGTTGGAAGAAGGTAGAGCGTAGAGGGTATAGAGATTTTTTCCTTTGGAAAATTAAAACGTCATGACAGTAAAAGTCACTCTACGCTCTACTTTCTTCCCTCTACTAAACAATAAAAATATAGATTTTCAGCTAGCAATATAACCATATTTTACAAATTGTAAAGAAACTTTGGGGAGGAATCTGTATTTCACGGTGTTTGTCATTGATAAATTTGCTATTTTGGCGTTTCAAATCAAAATAACCTATAGCTATGACGTACACGTCCTTTAAAGTTCAGATCGAGCATCATATTGCTCATGTTTCCTTCAACCGTCCTGAGAAAATGAATTCGCTGGATGAAAAGGCTTGGGAAGAGATGCAGGCTATTTTTGAGGATTTGCATTCACGCGCTGAGGTTCGGGTGATTGTTTTGTCGGGCGAAGGAAAGCACTTCTGTGCAGGCATTGATGTCCAAACGCTTATGAATCCTGAATTACTGACTGGCGATGCTTGTGAAGCGAGGAAGCGGGAGAAGATTCGGGCATTTATCTTTAAATTGCAAGACTCCATTTCTGCTATTGAGAAATGCCGTAAGCCGGTGTTGGCGGCTATTCATCGGGGTTGTATTGGCGGTGGGGTGGACATTGTTTCTGCTTGTGATATGCGCTATTGTACGGAAGATGCTTATTTTACCATCAAGGAGATTGACCTTGGCTTGGTGGCCGATATTGGTACTTTGCAGCGTTTACCGAAGATTCTTCAACCGGGTATGGTCGCAGAAATGGCGTATACGGGGCGAAAAGTCCTAGGAAAAGAAGCGGAGCGCATTGGGTTGGTGAATGCAACTTTTGCGGATAAGGAAGCGATGTTGGAGCATGTTATGGGCATCGCGAAGTCTATTGCTTCTAAATCACCACTTTGTATTCGCGGCACGAAGGAGGTCTTGCTCTACGCACGCGACCACAGTGTAGCGGATTCCTTGAATTACATAGCGGCATGGAATGCTTCTATGCTGATTTCTAACGATCTGATGGAGGCTTTTCAGGCTTTTATGGAGAAAAGGGAGGCGAAATTTGAGAATTGAGTTGCTTGGCGTTAATGGCGTATTTTTTTACCATATAAGGGATTATAAGAACGTTGTTGGTGAACCAAGGGGTTGAAACCCCTTGCTATAGAACCTCGAAGGCTACCGCCTTCTCTAGCGAACTCCCTATACCTACCTTACAATACCTCTTCTCCAGTTAATAAAAGCAAGGAGTTATCCTCCTTTGGAGGAGGTGCTCGCAGAGCGGAGGAGGTCTAATTACTTAAATATCTTTCTCTTAAAATCCTCAAAAAAAAATCCTAACCGCCCACTATTCATAATCACCAAACAACTAAATAAAAAATGTAGCCCCTTGGAACTTTTCACCCTATTTCCTAGTTTCTACTATTACAAGCGCGCACGGAATGCCTACCGCAAACAAAAAATAAAACTTTTTTTAGCTTTTTCTTCAAAAAGGTTTGCAGTTTTAAAAATGGTTCTTATCTTTGCATCGCGTTAGGAAGAAAGGCTCAGCGCACAACTAAAATACAAAGGGAGATTAGCTCAGTTGGTTTAGAGCACCTGCCTTACAAGCAGGGGGTCACTGGTTCGAA
>JAHDHB010000619.1 GCA_020631545.1 Saprospiraceae bacterium
GGGAAAGGAATACGGCAACAAAGCGTAAAAGTCAGAACAAAAATAAGTAAGCTTAGCTAAAAAATTAATTAAGCATCTTTTTGACATTTTAATTTTACAAAAAATAAATAATTGAGTTTACTCCGAAAAGTAGGAATTAATGAAAAAATACGATTTTTTATCTAAAATGTATGACACTTGCATAGCGTAAATTATTATTTGCTAGCAATTAATAAAAATCATACTTCTTAAATCTTACCTCGTATTTTGAAGAAGAGCCTTTTCGGAGTGGCTTGGTAATTATAGAATCTCTAAACTCCCCTTCCAATAGCATACGAATTAGGCAATTAATTGCTATATTTGCAGACATTATGACGGAAAAAATTCTTATTCTGGATTTCGGTTCCCAATATACGCAATTGATTGCTAGAAGAGTGAGGGAACTCAACGTTTATAGTGAAATTGTACCTTACAATAAGGTACCTGCACTAACCGACAATATTAAAGGGGTCATTCTTTCTGGCAGTCCTTTTTCGGTAACGGATGAACAAGCCTTACAAGTAAATCTTGATGAAATCATCGGGAAAAAACCTGTTTTAGGCATTTGTTATGGCGCTCAGTACATTGCTCAATATTATGGAGGCTGTGTAATGCGCTCGACCAAACGAGAATACGGTAAAGCGGCCTTACGCCTTAAGAAGCAGGATGTATTTCTTAATGGGGTAAGTGATAATTCTCAGATTTGGATGTCACATGGAGATTCTATCAAGGAAATTCCGGAAGGCTTTGAATTACTCGCTGATACAGAAAGTATTGACGTAGCAGCTTATAAATCTGAGGAAGGAAAATTCGAGCAGCCTGTTTATTGCATACAGTTTCATCCTGAAGTTACACATAGTCTAGAAGGGAAACAACTTTTAGGGAATTTCGTAACGACTATTTGTGCTTGTAAAGGAAATTGGACGCCTGAATCCTTCGTAGAGGCTACCGTTGCTGAGCTTAAAGCAGAGATTAAAGACGAAAAAGTGCTCATGGGACTTTCTGGTGGCGTAGATTCTACCGTTGCAGCCATGCTACTACACAAGGCCATAGGGGAGAATTTGTTTTGTTTCTTTATTGATAATGGCTTACTACGCAAGAATGAATACGAAGAAGTTTTAGCCTCTTACCAAGGAATGGGGCTAAATATCAAGGGGATAGATGCACAAAGTGAGTTTTTGGATGAGCTAAATGAGGTTTCTGATCCAGAAACAAAAAGAAAAATAATTGGCAGGGTTTTTATTGAAGTATTTGATAAGGAAGCATCCAAATTAGATGGAATTAAGTGGTTAGGTCAAGGAACAATCTATCCCGATGTGATAGAATCTATTTCAGTTCATGGCCCTTCAGTTACCATCAAATCGCATCATAATGTAGGTGGGTTACCCGAAAAGCTGAATCTTAAGATCGTAGAACCGCTACGTATGTTGTTTAAGGATGAGGTGCGAAGAGTGGGGAAAGTAATGGATATCCCTCAACATATCCTAGGAAGACATCCTTTTCCTGGCCCTGGTCTGGCGATAAGGATTTTGGGGGGGATTACTCGAGAAAAAGTGAGTTTGTTGCAAGAAGCAGACGCTATTTATATAGACAATTTAAAAAAATACAACCTTTACGATGAAGTCTGGCAAGCAGGGGCTATTTTGCTCCCTGTTCAGTCTGTTGGTGTAATGGGTGATGAAAGAACTTATGAATTGACGGCAGCTTTACGCTGTGTGAATTCAACGGATGGAATGACAGCGGAATGGAGTCGTCTTCCACATGAGTTTTTAGCTGTAGTCTCCAGCGAAATCATCAATAACGTAAAGGGTATCAATCGTGTGGTATATGACATTAGTACGAAACCTCCTTCAACAATTGAGTGGGAATAAATCAACCATCGTTTTACTTTTATTCTTAGCGGCATTTTTCTCTGAATGTACGACTGTTCGTTCAGTGGAATTGGATAAGCCAAGAACTGGAGAGCTGGATCCTGCCCATATGAATGGGAAACCAACGCCACCGACTCCTCCAACCCACGTAGATCTGACCAATGCCGTGGACACCATTACTTGGGATGAGACGGAGCCGGTAGAGCATACGCCTGATGGCCGTCCGTCAAAAGATGCGGAAGTTAATGAGGTAAGTGCAACGGAAACAACGGAAGTCTTTCTGGCTCCTCCTGGACGAGCCGGCTTGCAAGGACAATACAATGTTGTCATGATGCTTCCTTTCTTTACCAATAAGTTTGCAGGGAATGGGTTGTCTGAAATATCCAAAAATTCGGAGTTAGCACTAGAGTTTTATGAAGGAGCAAAGATGGCCTTAAATCGTTTACAGACCTCAGGCGTGAATGTGCGTGTCTCTGTATTAGATACTCAGGGCGATGCAGGTGTGGTACACGCTCTCCTACAACGCACGGAAGTCTTGGATGCTGATCTGATTTTAGGGCCAGTAACGAAGGAAAACACTAAAATCGTAGCAGATTTTTGCAAACTAAACCAGAAAACAATTATCTCGCCACTAAATCCTCAGGATGTAGCCGAAAATAACCCTTACTACATCCAAGTAAGCCCTACGACACAAAAACATTTTCAAAAACTATTAGCTTATACTAAGCAAAAATACGGTGATAATACAAATGTCGTTATCGTTGCCCCGACGGGACGAGTAGGAACCAAGCGTGTTGAATATATCCAAGAAGCTAATGTGATTGTGAATGAAAGTAGTGCTTCCCCGCGCTTGAAAGAATTGTTTTTCGATGCTAAGTCCGCAGGTAAAGTTCCATTAAATCTCAGCGAGTACCTAGAGAGAGGCCAAACTAATCTAGTCATCGTGCCTTCTACTTCACAAGGCTTCGTCAATTTTGTAATGCGAGAATTGAACACCGTACGTCGCTCTTATCCATCCATCGTACTAGGCATGTCTGCTTGGGAGAAATTCGAAAAAGTAGATTTTAACTATTTTGAAAATCTTAAAGTTCACATCTCTAGCGAGTTTTATGTCAATAAGGAAAGCTCTCAGTATTACAGTTTCAAAAATTCTTTCCGTAGCCAAAATGGTGAGAATCCAAGTAAAAATGCCGTCAAAGGCTACGAAATTACTAAGTATTTTATGGAAATGATGGTCAATTATGGCGCTTTTCCTCAGCAACACTTCGAAGAAGCTGCTGGTGAGGATTACATGCACACCACTTTTCAATTTGTACCCACTTACAGCAATGCAGGGATGGCCCCAGAAGGAGGAGAAGTGACCATCAAGCAATTTGAAAATGACTATCTCAACATCTTAAAATTCCAAGGCTACGAGTTCAAAAAAGTAAATTAGTGCCCTGTTCGCAGGTAATTTTCAATTCCCTGCTAACTTTTTCGCACAAAAAATACAACCATCGAAGGTAATGTTAGAACGACATTGCTTCGATGGTTTTTTATTGACTCTAATAAGCCCAAAAAAGATTGATAAGCAGATTATTCTGGTAGCTGTTAATCTGAGTTCAATTATTAATTCTTTGTAAATAAAGCCTTTAGTTGTTATTTG
>JAHDHB010000620.1 GCA_020631545.1 Saprospiraceae bacterium
GCGAAAGGCGTGCAAGTTTATTATATTAATGCATTTGAAAATCAGGCTGATATAAGGCAGCTCATCCCTAAGTTAGCAGAGATGGGAGCACAGACACTTCATTTTATTGAGGTAACCGATAATTGGCTCAATAAGAGAATTTTTAATTCATCAGCTGCTCTTGGTCTAAAAGTTATTAAGCATCCTAGCCCCTTGTTTCTAAATACACCAGAGGAGTTAGCCAGCTTTTTCAAACCGACTAAAAAGAAGTTTTTTCAAACCTCTTTTTACATCAGTGAACGCAAAAAACGCAAAATCCTTGTCGATTCCGAATTCAATCCTCTAGGAGGAAAATGGAGTTTTGATAAAGAAAATCGCAAAAAATATCCTAGAAAGAAAACACCTCCAGCCATTATTTATCCTACGACTACACCCTATTACGAAGAAGCTAAGCAGTATGTAGAAAAATATTTCTCTAATCACTTAGGGCAGCTCACTGATTTTCCCTTGTATCCTACTGATTTTGCATCCAGCAGCAAGTGGTTAGAAGAATTTCTGACCAATCGTTTTCTAGAGTTTGGTCATTTTGAAGATGCCATTGTAAAGGAAGCAAATATCCTGCACCATAGCGTTTTAACACCAATGCTTAATGTAGGACTACTCACACCACAAGAAATCATTGATAAGGCCGTGGCGTATGGATTGCAAACTGCCATCCCTATCAATTCTTTAGAAGGCTTTGTGCGTCAAATTATTGGATGGCGAGAATTTATCCGTGGAATGTATGAATGTAAGGGGACAGAAGAGCGAACTAGAAATTACTGGGGCTTCACACGTAAAATTCCTAACAGTTTCTACGATGGTACTACCGGTATTCCTCCTATAGATCAAACCATTCGAAAAGTCTTAAAAACAGGTTATTGCCATCATATTGAACGGCTCATGGTACTAGGAAATTTTATGGTTCTATGCGAATTCCATCCAAATCAAGTTTACCAATGGTTTATGGAGCTATTCATCGATGCCTATGATTGGGTTATGGTACCTAATGTCTACGGTATGAGTCAATTCGCTGACGGTGGCTTGTTAGCAACCAAGCCTTATATTAGTGGTAGTAATTATGTAATGAAAATGAGTAACTACACTAAAGGAGATTGGCAACAAACATGGGATGCCCTATTCTGGCGGTTTATGCACGTCAATCGTGACTTCTTCCTAAAAAATCCACGCTTGGGAATGCTTGTCCGTAGTTTCGATAAAATGCCAGAAGAGAAACAGCAAAAACATATGCAACTAGGAGAGGCTTACCTAAAACAATTGGATGCTGTTTTAGGAGCGTCCTAATGTCTTTCTTTGAGCTAAAACAGGGGATTAGGAGGAAAAAACTCAATGCAAAAAATCATCTATTAGCTTGATTCCGAGTGAAAAATGATGGATCGTGAGCTTTTTAGTGGTTATTTGGGCAGCTAATCCCGCTATCCGTTTATATTCGGCACTGCTTCAGGTGGTTCAGCATAAGGGTGTGGCCGTCTTCCTAAACGTCAGCCATCCACACCCTTTGCTTCACACACCTTCATCAGTCCCTCATATCCACTTCTATCGGGGCTGCATCTCCTTGATAAACAAATAGTAATCCTAGTCTCTGGGGAAAAAGGAAACGAACACCCCCCTAGTAGAAAGTTAAACGAACTCCGTTATTTTGAACCAAGGGAGAAGGAGCTTCTCATCGATTTATATTCAGTGTAAAAAGTTAAATAACAACATTATTGAAAGATTATTACTAATTTTGCAAAAGAGAAACTTAAACTAGAAAGATGCTTATAGCCAATCCTATATATGATGTAGTGTTTAAACGATTAATGGAAAACGACCGTGTCGCCAAATACTTTATCAGTACATTGCTTGGTCAAAAGGTGTTATCCTTGAGTGTAAAACCTCAAGAATTTACCTATACCGATGAACTAACAGGCCTACGCTTGTTTAGACTTGATTTTATGGCTATCATCGAAACAGAAACAGGAGAAAACAGAAAAATATTAATCGAAATACAAAAAGCCAAAGATGAAATAGACATCATTCGTTTTAGGAATTATCTTGCAGAGCAATATAAAAAACAAGATAAAGTTGATGATGAGTTAACTACATTGCCCATTACGACCATTTATATATTTGGATTTAAGCTTCCGAATATAAAAACAGCCTGTTTACATGTCAAACGACATTATCATGACCTCATCAATGAGACTATTATAACCCATAAAAATAGTATGATTGAAGCGCTTACGCATGATTCTTACATTGTTCAAGCCAAACGAATCACCAAACGATACAAAACCCCTTTAGATAAGTTACTAAGTGTTTTTGAACAAGACAACTTTATTGGTGATACACAAACCGTCAAAAATTATCTCCACCAACCAGATGATGAAAATGTAAAAGCTATTACAGATATTCTACATTACACCGGGACCGATCCAAAAACCAGAAAAGAAATTGAAGATGAACATGAAGCCTGGCGCACGATGAATGCTTTGTTTGAAAAAAAGGAGAAAGTCTATAAAAAAGCACTAGAAGAAAAAGATAAAGCATTGAATGAGAAAGATAAGGCATTGAGTGAGAAAGATAAAGCGTTGAGCGAAAAAGATAACGAATTAGAAACTCAACGTAAGCTTATTGAGGAATTGCGCAAAAAACTAAATGAAGAATAGCGTGGTAGCCTATTTGACTATTGCAAAAGAATACTTTTTACTAAAAAAATAAAGTAATGAATATAAAAAGACTGACAATCTACACAAAAAATCTTGCGGCACAACGCGATTTTTATACAAAAGTACTAAACTTAAAAACTTGTAATCAAGCTGAAAATTGGGTTTCATTCATCCTAGGGAAATCGGTCTTGCGAATAGAGCAACGCAAGGAGGCAACACCCTATCATTTTGCCATAAACATTCCTGCCAATCAAGGAATAGAAGCTTTGAGTTGGTTGAAAACTAAGGTCGAAATACTCAAGTACAATGGAAAAGAACTACAAGACTTTCCAGGCTGGAATGCCGAAGCAGTGTATTTTTACGACAAGGACAATAATATTGTAGAATTGATAGCTCGTAAAAACTTGAAGAATGAATCGGACAGCCCATTTGACCAAAATTCTTTCCTTGAAATTTCGGAAATTGGTTTACCGACTAAGGATATCAAACCCGTATTCAACAGCTTAAATACAACTTGTGGTTTAGAATTTTTCGATGGCAATTTCGAACGATTTTGTGCGTTGGGCGATGATACAGGCCTTTTTATTTGTGTGAATAAGCTCGTAAAAGACTGGTTTCCTACTAATGATAAGGCTCATTCCTCTGATTTTTCAACTATTATTACAGAGAAGGGGGAAAACTTCCTCATTAAATTCTATAATGAGAAGCTAGAAATTTCAAAGTGAATGAAGTTCGCTGGAAACGTTCAAGTGCTCTCTTGTCCCTCTGCTATAGCACTAGTGCTTCAAGAAATAAATACTAGGCCTTTGGGCAAAATTTTCTACGATTTTCGGTCAGAAAATTT
>JAHDHB010000621.1:0-1199 GCA_020631545.1 Saprospiraceae bacterium
TTAGCCATAGGCGGAGGTACGCCTAGTTTTATGAAAACAAAAGATTTAGAAAAGTTATTTTCTTTGATTCATGAAGAAATGGGCTTAAACCACCAAGAAATTCCTGCTTCTATGGAAGTTTCGCCTAAAACTGTAACCCAAGAAAAACTTGCCTTGATAAAAGCTCAGGGAATAAATCGGATAAGCATTGGCATTCAAAGTTTTATTGAAGAAGAAACGAAACTACTAGGAAGACCACAGAAAGTTATTGAAATAGAACAAGCGCTGGATGCTATTCGAAGTCATAATTTTCCTACTTTGAACTTAGATTTAATCTATGGTGGCGCTGGACAAACCAGTAAGTCATGGCGTTATTCTTTAGAACGTAGTCTTGCTTGGAAACCCGAAGAAATTTTCCTCTATCCGCTCTACGTCCGCCCCTTGACTGGCTTAGATAAACGAACCGATAAGGAGTGGGCAGACTTTAGGCTACAATTGTACCGCGAAGGAAGAGATTTTTTATTGAGCAATGGTTATCAACAAATTACCATGCGTATTTTCCGACGACTAGAGGTTGTAGAGACTGAAGCACCGCCTTATAACAGCCCTGAGGATGGAATGGTTGGCCTTGGTGTTGGTGCTCGTTCCTACACTCGAAATTTTCACTACAGTTCCGAGTATGCCGTCGGTCGAAAAGGCGTGAAAAACATCATTCAGGATTATAATCTTGCTTCTAGTGAATACTTTGAAAATGTGCATTTTGGAACCGCTGTTTCTAAGGAAGATCAGCGGATTCGTTATGTCATTAAGTCCTTACTCGAAGGAGAAAATTTAAACCTAGCTCGCTATCAAGCATTTTTCGGCACGAAAGCGTACGAAGATTTGCCTCAATTACAAGAATTATTCGACTTACAATTAGCTGATGAGCAGGGTGATGTTTTAAGTTTAAATACTAACGGATTAGAGCTTTCGGATGCTATTGGGCCTTGGTTGTATTCTGAAAAAACGAAGGCTCTAATGAATAAATATGAGCTAATCTGAGGGAATTACTAGTACATAGCCGAATAAGCGAATTTTTTTGCCACAAAGACACACAGACACAAAGATCTTGACGGTGATATTTCTTGAAACACTTTTAATGCATTCAAAATAAGCAACTTAGCTATTAGCGATTCATTTTTTAATCAACGAAGTTGATTGTCCTTTGTCTTATGTCCTTT
>JAHDHB010000621.1:1299-3531 GCA_020631545.1 Saprospiraceae bacterium
AAAAAAATGAAAACTTGGAATATTCTATATCGCGGCACGCTCTCAAGTTGCAACTATGCTTGTGCTTACTGCCCCTTTGCCAAAACCAAAAACACTAGGGAAGAACTAGCAGCAGATGCCGCAGACCTCCAACGTTTTGTGCAATGGGTAGCAGGGCGAAAAGAGCGGATAGGTATTCTTTTTACGCCTTGGGGAGAAGCCTTAATACGAAAATACTACCAAGAAGCGATGACGGAATTGAGTCATATGCCGAATGTCTACCGAGTCGCTATTCAAACCAATCTTTCTTGTAAAACGGCGTGGATGAACAAGGTGAACAAGGAGACTTTTGCCTTGTGGACAACGTATCATCCAACGGAAATCAGTAGAGCGAAATTTATAAAAAAATGCAAAGAACTGGATGAAAATGCTATAAGGTATAGCGTTGGTTTTGTTGGCTTTAAAGAACAAGTCAAAGAATTAGAAGCTTTGCGAAATGACTTAAATCCTAGTGTTTATTTATGGGTGAATGCCTATAAACGGGAGGCGAATTATTATGATGCTGCTTTGTTAGAACAAATAGAGGCCGTCGATCCTTTATTTCGATATAATACTACCTATCATCCTAGTGAGGGATTGCCTTGTCAAGCTGGCGAGACGTCCTTTAGCCTTGATGGCGATGGAAATATGCGACGCTGCCATTTTATAAAAAAGTATATCGGTAATATTTATAAAGAAGGGTTTGAAGAAAAACTATTTGCTCGTCCTTGCAGCAATAAAACTTGCGGCTGCCATATTGGTTACGTCCATTTGGAAAACTTAAAGCTTTACGAAGTTTATGGTGATGGCGTTTTAGAACGAATTCCAAGGCAGCAGAATTACTGAATTACGAATACACGACAAAAATACCTTTAACTGTAAAGAGCTATTAAATAGTGAAGAGTTAAAAATTAGTAGTTTGTAGCATTTTTTAGGAAAAATGTTTATGTTTATTGACAGACCATAATTAAAAAAGCTATAAACGATGAAAACTAAACAACTATCGACCTTACTTGTCCTATTTTTCTTGAGTTTCGTATCCTCTTTTGCTATTTCAGGAACAAATAACCTCGTAAATCCTTCTAAAAACAAGGCTAATATAAAACAACAGCTACAAGAGGAAAATAAGAGCCTCAAAACTGAGCGAAAACTAAATTTTGTACAGAAATTCGCTTTGAGAGTTGTAGGCAAAAAATTAAAGAAAAAAACAAAAAAAGATGGGGGCGAAAAAGCTTCTAAAATTTCCAAAGCAGCTCTAATCTTAGGGATTATTAGCATTTCTTGTATTTTCTTACCCTTCGTATCTCTTCTTGGGTTATTAGCTAGTATACCGGCTATTGTGACAGGAGCTATTGCCAAAGATGGCACGAAGAGTAAATCCGATAAATTTGGAAAAATTGGGATGGGCTTGGGTATTGGTACACTCGCTATTGGCATTCTACTCATAGGGCTTCTTATCTTAATTTTCCTTGCTTTGCTTATTTAGGAACATCCTTTTAATAGAAAAATCAACCATTACATAATTGAACTAAATCATCATACTTCATAAAATTGCATTATTTATCCTCTTCTCCTTGGCTTGTTCTACCTTCTCTTTTGCTGTTTCAGGATCTTTTCAAGCCGATATACCTGTAGAAAAAACCGCTACCTTAGAAAATTTTAGCAAGGAGAATCTAGAACAAACACTAGGAAGAAAGCTTAACTTCCTAGAAAAATTCACCTTGAAAATCATTCAAAAAAAGATAAAAAAGCGCCAAGCGAAAGCAGGAAATGAAGGAGAAAAAGATAGAAAAATGGCTGTCTCGGCACTAGCTTTAGGCGTAGGAAGTCTTGTTTTTCTAATAGGAGGTCTTACCCTATTTTTTGCGGGGCTCATCGCAGGACCTTGGATGATAGGTTTAGCTGGAATAACGGCGCTACCCGCTATCGTGACAGGTGCGCTTGCTAAGGATGGCTCCAAAAGTAGAACCGATAAATTTGCTAAAATTGGAATGGGACTTGGTATCGGTACGCTTGGTTTTGGCGTCCTGTTTTTGATTCTAGTACTAGCTATTCTTGCCAGTATCTCCATTTAATGCGTTTTCTTTTTACCGTTGGATTTATCCGCAGGTAAACCCTCAAGTAAAACAAAATCAATGAACTACCATAACAAATATTTTCGTTCAGTCTCCAATACTTCAAATGGTGAAGTCAGTGAGCAAACCCTCTTTCATT
>JAHDHB010000622.1 GCA_020631545.1 Saprospiraceae bacterium
TATTTCCACAATTTGACATAAGAACGGCCAGGGCTTTGATCATATTTTGCGACAAAGTCCTTAAAATGCGAGAAACCATCATCAAAAGTGGCCAAAATCTTCATTAATTCCAGAATATTAATTTGTTTCATCTCGATTACTTTAGAATACGTCGGTATTTGGGTTAAAATCTCTTGTTCTGGTCCAAGAGCGAAGTAGACAACCGCAAAAGTGGATGACAAATTAAAGGATTCTTTTCACAAATAAAAGAAATAATGCTATTGATTTTAAACAGAATGTGTTTCATACGCTACAAAACAGCAAAATTACGTATGAAGAATAACCAGTAGCTGCCAATATTTAGTGGTTCAACTCATAAAATAGGAAGCTATCTTAATCCTGAAATCCGAAGGAAGCACTTACGATTACGCTCCATCATTAAGTAGACAAAATCTCTATGAAATTTTAAGCGAAGTTGTAAACAATGCAGGAGAGGAAGCCAATATTCAGTTGACTTTTAACTTGATTCTGGAATAAAAATGCGTTTTTCTAAAAAAAAGAAGGGGCAAAATCACTTTTACAGGTCGATTTTGCCCTTTTTTTGAGTACTTTTTTAAAATTGTCTTTTTTCAAGATATAACGAGCTTTCCTTCTTACTAACTAGTAGATAGATGCAACCCTATACTTTATTTCAAAAATTCATGTCACAGGACAAAAAAAGCCTGTCATCTTACTTCTCATCAATAGCCGCATATTTGAATTGTAATCGAGACAAGGACAATATTAATCAACAACTTAATAACGGAAACCAACTTCTTAAAACCTCAATCGGGGAAAACATAAAAGGAAGCGATTCTTCAAAAGTTGTTTTTAATTAAATAGTCCTACCAGTTAGTAAATCTTTCGATAACCAGTGTTTGTCATATTTTTAGGAGAAAATAACTCATTTGAGGCATACAATCAAGCCTTAATTCAGTTTTTTGTCACTAAAATATATTTTAATTGTAATATCGGACGATCTCAACGAGTGTGTAGCATAGAAAAGTGCCGAGATCAGTTCGTCATAGATTATGGGTTTTCATAGTGGGTTTATAGTTTGTTTTTTGTTTTTTGTTCGGGCCTCTGTCATATGACAGAGGTTTTTTTATTTTAGGGATATAGCACAATTTTTCGCTCTTCTCTTCTTAGTTAATTTAGTAGAAGGAAAAGTTTTTGCTTATATTAGAGCAATTCGAGTATCTTCCAAACATTTTTTGATGAAAACCTTCACCTTCCTCCTTTTTGTTTTCTGCTCATTAATAGCCTGTAGCCCAAAGACTTCACTCCCAACGATAGATCCCCAAACTACGCAGGAAGAAACACCCTCCCTTCAAGAAAATACACCTCCAGAAGTTCTACCAGAAAAAGATGCCTTTCAAGGCGAATTTCATTCCATGCGCGGTGTTATGAATCCTTTAAGTTGCTATTGTTACAACGGTGGTTACTTGATGGAAGATGGACAGCGCATTCCTCTTTGTTTTGATAAAGGAGAAATGGAAGTAGAATGCAGAAAGGTAAAAGTACAAGGATTTTATAAAACCATAAAGGTAGATGCCAATCCACAAAGTCCTTGTCCTGCTGGTTCAAGGAAAGTCTTTATGGTGCAAACATATGAATGTTATTGAATGGGGTATGGGTGACCGTGTAAACATTCACTCTAACGCCCTCTTACTCTCCATATACAACTCCACGGTATGAAGCAGCTTTCTTTTTTACAACCAAAGCCTTTGCCTTTTTCTTACGAAGATTGGAAGGCAAAACCTTTCCATGAACGTGTAAAAATGCTTTGTATTGCTTGGGCAACGCAAGGTTATGGAGCCCCCATTGCCGTTTATAGTTTCTACTTGCTCAAAATGATGTTTTACGTCAGCATGTGGGGCTTTTTCTGTTCCTTTCATTCGGAACTCGGTTCTTGGAATACGGTTGGAGATTGGTGGTACAAATTAGAGGCACTTCAAGTAGCTATTGTTTGGAGTATTTTGTTTGAAATATTAGGTTTAGGCTGTGGTAGTGGACCGCTGACTGCTCGATATATGCCGCCTGTTGGTGCTTTTTTGCATTGGCTGCGCCCAGGAACCGTCAAACTTCCCTTATTTCCTAAACTCCCCTTTCTAGGAGCTGATACTAGGAATCTACTTGATATTTTGCTCTATATCCTGCTATTAAGCTCTTTAGTCAATATTTTGATTTCTAGCACAGTGAGTCTAAGTCAATTGATTCCGATTTTTATTTTACTTCCTCTTTTAGGCATCTTGGATCAAAGCATTTTTCTGGCAGCACGCTCAGAACATTATCTGATTGCCTTGTTCTGCTTTCTATTTCCCGAAGATACTTTGGCAGGATTGAAACTAGTTTGGTTGGCTATTTGGTGGGGAGCAGCTAGTTCAAAACTCAACCGCCACTTCCCTACGGTAGTAGGTGTGATGATAAGTAATCACGCTGTTTTGCGTTCCACTTGGTTACGAAAAAAATTATACAAAAACTACCCAGAGGATTTACGTCCAAGTAATTTTTCCAAAATTTTAGCCCATTTAGGCACGGCAACAGAATATTTATTTCCAGTTATTTTACTACTAGGTATTGGTGGAAATTTAACGCTATTAGGTCTAGTCATTATGCTTGGTTTCCATCTTTACATTACCTCTAGCGTGCCTATGGGCGTACCTTTGGAATGGAATATCATTATGGTCTATGGCGCTTTTTTACTCTTTGGTTATCATGCTGTTGCATCTCCTTTTAGCCTTGAAAGTCCAATGCTTATTTGTGTTCTAGGATTTTCCTTGGTCCTTCTTCCTCTTTTAGGTAATTTATTTCCAAAATGGATTTCCTTTCTCTTGTCCATGCGCTATTACGCTGGAAATTGGGCCTACAGCGTCTGGCTTTTCAAGGGTAATCTAGAAGAAAAAATGGATAAAAACATCAAAAAATCCAACTTGACACTCCGAAAACAATTAAGCCTATTTTATGATAAAGATACCTTTGAACCACTAGCAGATAAGGTCATTGCTTTTCGATGTATGCATTTGCACGGCAGAGCGTTACAAGAGCTTTTACCCAAAGCCGTTGACGATATTGAAGCGTATACTTATCGTGATGGAGAAATCATCGCTGGTTTAGTACTCGGTTGGAATTTTGGGGAAGGCCACCTACACGGTAAGCAGTTACTTCATTCTATCCAAAAACGGTGCAAGTATGCTTCGGGAGAATTACGTTGTATTTTCGTCGAAGCACAACCTCTCTTTCAGGCTGATATGGCTTGGAAAATCTATGACGCTAAGGATGGCTTGCTGGAAGCTGGCAAAGTGAATGTGCAGGCACTTACGGAATTGCAGCCTTGGAGGGAGGAAAAATAGCTAAAAACTTAATTCGATTAACTTTTACTAGTAAGAATAAGTGTTTCCGTTCTTCTTACTACTAGTATTACCTATTGTTTGACAAGGAGTTGCAGCCCCGATAGCAGTGATATGAGGTGCTGATGAAGGGGTGTGAAGCAAAGGGTGTGGATGGCTG
>JAHDHB010000040.1:0-6360 GCA_020631545.1 Saprospiraceae bacterium
GAGTAATATGGTTTGCAAAATTAAGCATTTTTTGATTTGGCTTTTGCAAGTACAATGTCAAGATTCCATAAGCAGTAACACGAGTAGAGCGTAAGGGGTAGCGAATAGAGCAATTTTTGATTTTCTTCAAAAAAGTCGACGGTTATGTTGGTCAAGCTCTATACACTCTACCATCTACGCTCTACCATTTAAATATACCATTTTATTCGCTAACGACAAAAGAACCGCTACTCATGCCACCATCTTTTTCATCCAAAAGCAAATAATGATAAGTGCCCTGCGGCAAATCCATCACCTCCAATCGTAAAGTAGTGTCTAGGACATCGAGCTCTTTGACCATTCTACCGTCTGTACTGAATACTTGCATTCGTCCATTAGGAACGGGCTTATCCATTTCCATGTATAAGTAATCTCTCGCAGGATTCGGAAAAACCTTTACAGCGACTTCAGGCATCAAAAGATTCTTAATGCCGGTCACATAATTCAAGGTAAGGTCATCTACAAAAAGCTGAGCGCCAATTTGACCAGCTAAATCAGCTCCAGCAGCACTAGAAGCAAAAACAATCTGCACGGTATCGATTTGTGCCGAAGACTTATAATCTAGCACTAACTCAAAAGGCGAGTACTCCGTCACCACTGTAGTAGAGCGAATTTGTCGGTGAGCAACTGTATCTCCCCTCCAAGTATTCACATCTAAGTTACTGTTAAACAAAGTCATAGACAAGTCACAAGAATCACCTCCTAAAGCATTGTACTTATACATCCCAGACAAGGAAATAGGTCGTCCTTCAGTAGCTTCATCATAAGGAATACCGAATAGGGCACTTGCAGCAGGATTGGCAAGATTAAGCTCAAAATCTCCTAGCCAAATACTTCCAGAAGCCGTTTCAAAAATAAGTTCTATGGTTTCCATTTTAACGGCATAGGTTCCTACTGCTGCATCAGTCGTTTTCTCTACAGGATTCACATCAGGTGGAAAAAGAGGAATATCTACAGGTGAATTTCCTGTCGCCCAGCCAGTAGGCTCTTCATATCTCCCAGAAGAACTTGTCTCCCAGTCTTCAAGACCTAGATTCATTACAGATTGAGCACTCATGCTCAACATAACTAAAAAAAGGAAAGAGGAAAAAATTAACTTTTTAAACATAACAATTGGGTTTAAACATTTTACAACGCGGATTTCCCGCCCATCACAGAATTAATCAATCACGAAAAGCCCATGTCCTTTTTCAAAAAGGATTTATAATGAAAACAAGTAGACTATTTACGCAAAAAATTAATTCACAAACAATTAAAATATTTGGGGGTCAGTAATATTCTTAAAATATTAAAAGCGGCCTGCAAGGTAGAATATTTTTATTAAAACAATACCTGATTTTTGTCAATAAAATTTAGTTGCCCTTCAAAGAAAATGACACATATCGACCTTTTTTCTTGTAGTTTAGGTTTATGGCAAGCCATCTTCGCAGCAAGGATAGCCCTCATCTTATCTCCCTAGAAAGAAAAGACATACACTTTTTACACAAAAAACACACGAAAAAAGAATCGTATCAAGGTGTCTTTAGCCGAAATAGCCTATATTTGCCTGCTTTTTCAGCAATATAATTTTCTTTTGTAAAGAGCCCCACGACTGTTTTTCATTAAATTTAACCAGCAAGTATTCAACATTAACCCACTATCAAACAGGTGTTAATATCAACTGATTAAAGTTTTAGTCAAACCCAAATTTTTTTTAATTGTTATGGCTAGAGAATCTCATTTAAGAAGTATTTTGAAAGGAATCAGTTGGCGTTTTCTCGCAACAGGTACCTTAATGCTTATCGTATATTTAGTGGAAGGTTCTATAGAAACCGCTCTTAGGATCGGGATTATAGAGTTTTTCCTAAAACTATTTATCTACTATGCCCACGAACGGGCATGGGCCTACTATCTGGATGGAAGAGAACAAACCAAGGGTATCAGTTTTGCAAAAGCAGTCTCATGGCGCATACTTGCCTCTTTGACCACCTTCACCATTGCTATTGACGCGCTTCAATCTGGAGGAAAGGCTTTGATTATTGTTGGTATTGAATTTTTCGCCAAATTCATCCTCTATTATGTTCATGAAAGACTTTGGCAGTTATTGCCAAAAGGAACATTTAGAAAACTTTTGAAAAAATAAGAACCGTTTGCTCAATCTTGATTATTGAAACCTATACAACAACTTTAATTAAAACCCCTTAATTAGTTGTTAATCAAACTATAAACATTTTACAACAACATGCTTTATCAATCTTTAATCCAACAGGTCGTACCTATTGCAAAGAAAGCAGGAGACGCGATATTAGAAGTATATCACTCTGCCTCCGATGTCGAGATAGTCTCTAAAGCCGACAATTCGCCCCTGACCTTAGCAGACCGAGCCTCTAATGCTGTCATATGTGAGGAATTGGAGAAATTGGATTTAAAATTTCCTATCATTTCTGAAGAGAACAAGGTTGTTTCTTACGAAGAACGAAAGCACTATACCTACTACTGGCTGATTGACCCACTAGATGGAACAAAAGAATTTATCAAGCGAAACGGAGAATTTACCGTTAACATCGCTTTAATTCATAAAGGAAGAACCGTACTAGGTGTCGTTTACGCGCCCGTTTTAAACGAAATGTACTGGGCTTCAAAAGGCTACGGAGCCTACATGAGCGGCACTGATGGTGAAGAAAAACTAGAGGCCAAGCATTTTAGTATGAAAGACAATGGCCTAGGTGTAGTTTGTTCCCGTTCCCATTTAAATGAAGGCACTCAAAAGTATGTTGACCAATTAAATAACCCTGTGCTCGTTGCAAAAGGAAGCTCCTTGAAATTTCTTATTCTTGCCAAGGGGGGAGCCCACCTTTACCCACGTCTTGCCCCTACGATGGAATGGGATACCGCTGCTGCTCAAATCGTTTTGGAAGAAGCAGGCGGGAAAGTTATTCACGCAGAAACTAAAGCGCCACTAGCCTACAATAAAGAGAACTTACTAAATCCTCACTTTCTTGCTTTTGGCCATGTTAAATAAAATAGTCCGACCACGAATTTAGAATCACCCCGTGCTTTTGCGCGGGGTTTTTGCTACCTCAAACCTTTAATTGAACCCACGGAATTCGCAACAGCACAAAAAATAAAGTGACAGGGTATTTACCCCCTACCAAGCCAAACCCTGTTTATTCACAAGCATTTTTGTTTTTTATTTTTATATTTCTTCTTCTTTTTCTTTTCTCTGCTCCAAAATAAAAAGAGACAAAGCAAGGAACTTATAAAAAAAGTAGTTACTTTTACTTTGAGCCTTTAACAAACAAGAATCTGTATATAAAATTCTGCTTATTTTTAAGCAAATAAAACTTATGCAAATTCTAATTTAGCCAGTTATTCTTATTGTAAGTTAAACATGAAGCGAATAGCCATATTTGCCTCAGGAACAGGTACTAATGCGGAACAAGTAATACGATATTTTGAACATAATGCAAAAATAAGTGTTACCCTCGTTGTTTCCAATAAAAGTTCTGCTCCTGTTCTAGAAAAAGCAAAAGCACTCGGTGTTAAGACACTGATAATAAACCGAAAAGGTTTTTATAAAACAAAAACCACCTCCAAAGCACTGCAAGAACATCAAATTGATTTCATTGTACTTGCTGGTTTTTTGTGGCTAGTTCCTTCCTATTTAATCGAACAATTCCCCAAAAGTATCGTAAATATACATCCTTCCTTACTCCCCAAATATGGCGGAAAAGGGATGTACGGCATGAAGGTTCACGAAAAAGTGAAAGAAGCCGAAGAAGAGGAGACAGGAATTTCGATTCACTACGTCAATGAAAAGTATGACGAGGGGTCTATTATTTTTCAAGCAAAATGCAATGTCACTAAATCGGATACGGCTTTAGAAATTGCGCAGAAAGTTAGACGGCTTGAACATCAATATTTTGCCAAAATCATTGAAGACTCCTTACTTGATGCAATAAAATAGCTTTAAATTCTCTCAATTGAAGGTTTTTACCTATCTTTATGGTTGATTTTAAAGCGCATTTGTTTTAAATATTATTTGAGTTTGCGTTTATGCCTAATTTCTGGCCTAATTGGTCATTCAAATAACGCATGACAGGCCTCTACCAGTTGTTTTTAGAAGAATTACACCCCTTTGAGAATTCCCAACTACTCCGAATAATTTTACGGTTATAATTTAATATAACCCAAACTGTATTAATTTTTAAATTTACTCCCCTCATGAAGCGAATTTTGATCTCTACCGTACTCTGTTTCTTGGTTCTATTCACGTATGCCCAAGATTCCGGTGGAAGTTTGAGCTGGAAAAAGAAAAAGAAAATTGCCGAAGGTTTTCTTGAAAAAGGAGACTATGCCAGTGCTGGCCAATACTTTAGGAGTGCATGGAAAAGCAAAACCACTGTCCCTGAACTAGCCTTCGCTGCTGGAGAAGCTTTTTCTAAAGTCCGGGATTATCTTAGTGCTGCTCAAGCTTATGAGCCCATCAAGGATAATAGAGAGGACTTTAATATTGCAGGCTATAAATATGCCAATTGCTTGAAATTGTCTGGCCAATACAAGGAAGCCATTCGAGCTTTCGATGGTTATATTGATAATTACATTGGAGAGGATATTGATGAGGTACGTCAAGAGGTTTCTAAGGAAATCAAAGGTTGCAAGCTAGCCTTGGATTTTCAAAGTGAAGAACCAGACGAGAAAACTACCATTAGCCACTTGGACTATAACGTAAATTCTACGCAAGTTGAATTCTCTCCTCGGGCTCGTACTGACAATAAACTGTACTTTGCTGCCGTGGAAAACGGCATGGCTAAGATTTTTTACAGTGATAAGGTGAATGGAAAATGGAACCGACGTAAAAAAGCCATCATCCGTGGTATGGAGCTTCCGCATTCTGGAAATCTTACCTTTTCCCCTGATGGAGAACGCATTTACTTTACGCAATGTAATGTTGATTTGGAAATGAAATCCATTTGTTACATCTACACCGCTAAAAAAACGGTCAATGGATGGAGCCAAGCAGAAAAATTACCGGAATCAATAAACCAACCGAATTCATCCAACACTCATCCATTTATTTTTACGGCAGATGATAAAGAGGTTATCCTTTTTACTTCTGATCGTGATGGTGGTGAAGGTGGAATGGATCTTTGGTATGCTTATAAAAAATTGGATACCGACTTTTCTTTTTCTCAAGCTAAAAACTTAGGCATCAAAGTAAATACAGCGGCTGACGAAGCAACTCCTTTTTATGATGCTGATGCTCGTATCCTATACTTTAGCTCTAATGGGCATGTTGGTATTGGTGGATTTGATGTCTACAAGTCTAAAGGAACCGTTGCTTCTTTTGAGGAGCCCGAAAATATCGGTTTACCTGTAAATTCTAGCGCTGACGATATCTACTTTAGCAAAGTACCTGGCACAAACACGGCTTTGATGGTTTCTAACCGTATCGTTATGCCGGACAAAATCTCTACTAATGATGATGACATCTTCGTCGTTAGAGTTGATGATCCTCAAGTCCTTGTAAACGGATATGTAACTTCTGCTGGAAGTGCTGATGATATCCTTAACAACTCTAAAGTTACTTTGTATGAAGTGCTTAAAGATGGTAGCCTTTCTACCGTTAATACAAAGACCATTGAAAATGGTTCTTATGAGTTTGTCTTGAAACCTAGCAGAGAATATCGTATTGAAGCAGAAAGAGATGGCTTTTTGAACGCCTTCTTTGATATGAAAACGTATGATATTGACGAGTCTATTGAAATCAACCAAGATATACCTATGGAGAGCATGGGTATTGCAAGTAATACTGAAACACCAACAGGTGAACTACCTGATAATGAAATTGCTAGTGCAACAACAACACCGAGCACTAAAGCTAAAACCGATATTCCCTTTGACGATATGATTTTGGAAGGACAAGAGCTTGTAGACGCTCCTTCTCCATCCACTTCTAAAGTTGAACAACCTGCCGTTGAAGTACCTGTTGTCAAAGAAGAAATTCCTACGGTAGCGCTAGAAACACCTTCAGTTGATATTGAAGAGCCAAGTATTGAGGTTGAAACACCAGCTTTAAAGGAAGAACTTCCTTCCATCGCTGTAGAGACACCTTCTATTGATGTTGAGCCAATTGATATCGAAACCGTAGAATCACCTTCCGTAGCCGTAGAAACGCCTGCTGTTGATGTTGAGCCGATTGATATCGAAACCGTAGAAATGCCTTCCGTAGCTGTAGAAACACCTGCTGTTGAGGTTGAGCCAATTGATATCGAAACCGTAGAAACGCCTTCCGTAGCTGTAGAAACACCTGCTGTTGAGGTTGAGCCAATTGATATCGAA
>JAHDHB010000040.1:6460-21603 GCA_020631545.1 Saprospiraceae bacterium
ACCGTAGAAATGCCTTCCGTAGCCGTGGAAACGCCTTCTATTGATGTTGAGCCAATTGATATCGAAACACCTTCTATAGCCGCAGAAACACCGTCTATTGATGTTGAAACAATAGAAACGCCGACTGTAGATGTTGAAGAGATGATTGAAATGCCCGCTACAGAAGACGTTGCATTTATTGATGAACCAACCATTGAAATGCCTTCGGTTTCTTCACCTAAAGCTTCAGTGGAATCACCATCTTCTAGTAGCATGGTAACCAGCCCTATAGTTGCAAGTACTTCAACTACTTCTACAAGCAATTCTTCTCGACCAAGAGTCATTTATGGCGGTATGGATGATAGAATTCGAGACTATCCTATTGGGTACAACCCATATAACACCTTATTACCAGAAACACCAGCAGCAACTATCAGTTCGGTATCTAGCTATGTACCAGAAGCCGCAGCAGTTTCTTATAATCAAGAAGGGATTGTCCGTTCTAAAGAGTACAAAATACAATTAGCTGCACTTCCTGACTATACAGGAGGAAAATACCAAGAGGTTGTAGAATCTATGGGCAGAACTATTGCTCTTGAGGGAGTTGATACACCTAGTGGGTATTTAACTAGAGTACTTGTAGATGGCTTTTATGATGCTAGTGAAGCTAAAACATTCCTTGATCAAATTAAAGCTGCGGGTTTCTCTAATGCCTTTATGATTCGCTATGATAATGGTGTTCGAAACGCTCGTACGATGAAACGATAAAAACTACTGTTTGCAAAAGATAAAAGGGCTACATCAATTAATGTAGCCCTTTTTTTATGCCCCAATTGCTCCCTTTCAGAAAAACTAAATCAAAAGCCCTACCCCACCAGCAACCTTTCATTTTCCGTCATTTCTCCCTGCTATCTACTAGTGGCTCTGTTCAGAAATAAAGGCAATACCTTTTGACTTTCCCAACTAATGTTTCATCATAAAGAACTATTAATCAGTTAAAAGATCAGAATAATCGAATTTTTTCTCAAAAAAAATACAATTTAGGAACTAATCAAGCTGAAAAATCCTTTTATGATTGTGCATGCTTTACAATGCTGCACCGTCAGAAATTAAAAACTTAACATTTATCATGACTTATTTAGCATCATATGATTACATCGGGCAACTCGGCCAAGGCTCCTTAGGCTTAGGGTTATCCCTACTAGATGATCAATAATTCTGACGCTACCTCTTAAACGTAGCCGTCAGTTCTAGACAGCTACGAAATTCCACAACACCTTTTTTATTTGCTTTTCTCGTAGTTGTTTTGATAAACACCAACACCGCAGTGATTTTGTTAGCCAAGGTGCAAAGAGGGAACGTAGCCATAGCTACCTGACCGTTGAGCAACACAGGATAACGGAAAAATAACAAGCATAGGCTGTCAAGAACTTAGGAGTAGAATCTTTAGGTTCTTTAACTCTTACCTCTACAAGTTTAATTGATTCCTGAATGGAACAATTCAAGGTTCTTGAGGACAACTCCTTTGCTGAAAACAACAATCGGCAAACAATATCTTCTGCGCTTCTTTTGATAAAACTTTTTGCTCGTCAACTACTTATGACCGCCCTCTTACCGAATATCGGTTTGTTGGGTGTGGGAGTGAGTGTGGATGTGTGTGTGTTGGAGTGTGTGAATCATGCTCACTCTCCATCTCACTCCCACTCTCAACAAATGCCTTAGTAGCTAACTGGAAACGCGCTTGACTTAGGATCAAGAGATTGTGGGTTCGAATCCCACCTGAGGCACGGGGTTGGATGTGCGTGTGTGTTGGAGTGTGTGTGATTCATGCTCACTCCCACACCAAAACAAGCGGGTATAGCTCAACGGTTTAGAGTGTCTGGCTTCCACCCAGAAGATGTGAGTTCGATTCTCACTACCTGCTCTTCTTTTGTGTGTGCGTGTGAGAAGGAGTGTGCGTGTGAATCATGCACACACACACTCTCACTCCCACACCAAAAAAGGTGATGTAGTTCAATGGTAGAATGGAGGATTGTCTATCCTTCGGTTGCGGGTTCGAGTCCCGTCATCACCGCTAATTGAGAGTGTGTGTGTTGGAGAGAGTGTGTGAATCATGCTCACTCTCCATCTCACTCCCACTCTCAACAAACGCCTTAGTAGCTAACTGGAAACGCGCTTGACTTAGGATCAAGAGATTGTGGGTTCGAATCCCACCTGAGGCACGGGGTTGGATGTGCGTGTGTGTTGGAGTGTGTGTGATTCATGCTCACTCCCACACCAAAACAAGCGGGTATAGCTCAACGGTTTAGAGTGTCTGGCTTCCACCCAGAAGATGTGAGTTCGATTCTCACTACCTGCTCTTTTTTTGGGTGTGCGTGTGAGATGGAGAGAGTGTGTGAATCATGCTCACACTCCATCTCACTCCCACACCCAAAAACCTCCTTAGCCCAATTGGAAGAGGCAACAGGTTTAAGCCCTGTCAAGTGTCGGTTCGAATCCGACAGGAGGTACTATATTGTGCGTGTGTGCTGGAGAGAGAGCATGATTCACTCCCACTCCCACTCTCACACACTCACACTCACCCCCAAAACCCTATCGTCGTTTTGCTGCAAAAAAGGATTTCATTAATAAGCGACATTTTTCTTCCATTAGTCCGTTTTGGATGACGGTTTTTGGATGAAGAACTCTTTGTTGATGTACGGAAAATCCTCGTTTGGTATCGCTTGCACCGTATACAAGACGCCCCAATTGTGCCCAGTATAATGCTCCACCACACATCGTACAAGGCTCTAAGGTGACATAGAGTGTACATTCGCCCAAGTATTTACCACCAAGATAATCCGCAGCAGCGGTAAGCGCCATCATTTCAGCATGTGCAGTAACATCGCCAAGTAATTCCGTTTGATTGTGTGCACGGGCTATCAGTTGATTTTGACAAGCGACCACGGCTCCGACAGGAACTTCCCCTTTTTCAAAAGCTTTTTCAGCCTCTTGGAGGGCTTGGCGCATAAAGTATTCATCATTAAAAACAGTCAGCATATAAACAGATTAGGTGACGAATTGAGGCTGTTGTTTATCTTCAGGGAGTTATAACTTTACTCGTTTTGGGCTAGCGTTTGACTTTCAGTTATTAAAATTGGTGAACTACCAAGCCATTCCGCATTCTTGGCGTAAACCAAGTTGATTTTGGAGGCATAACATCACCAGCATCAGCAATGGCCATTAAATCTTCTAAGGCTACAGGAAAGAAAGTGAACCCTACAGCGAAGGCATTTTTACCAACTTTGCTCGCTACTTTCTCTACCCCTTTTTCCCCGTCCACATACTTAATACGCTTATCCGTCCTAGGGTCTTCTATCCCTAAAATCTTCAGTACGTGGTCATTCCAAATACTAACGGCTAATTGATCTTTAGTACTAATCAAACCTTTCAACAGCGATTGTTTGGGCGTTAATAGATACCATTTTTTATCCAGATACATCCCTATCTCGTATTTGGTTTTGGGTTTTGAAGGCTCAAACTGGCCTTCTACAAAGAATTTTTCCCGCAGTGCAATTATCAACTCTTCCGGACTGTGTCCGTTGAGTGTTTCAACGATTCTATTAATCTCATGAATGCGGAGTTGATCAGATGAAAATAAAGCACTTAAAAGGCAGTCGAAAGACTTACTATCTTCATTTCCAGTACTTTCTTCTTGAAACTTTTGGTATCGCATAAGCGAGGTAGCAGCCCGGTGATGGCCATCTCCAATGTATGTTTTACCCACCCGCTCCTTAAAAAACGCCGCTATTTGATCAATTTCTTCGCGTGCCGTAATGGGCCAGACACGATGCAAGCCATCCAAATAGAACACACTCATGACAGGGTCATACTTTTTCTTCAATTGGAATAAAAAGGTGGTAATCTCTTTATCTTCTGGGTAAGTCAGCACGACCGGCTTTATCAGGGCTTGTCGTTCCGCCATAAGGTTGAGCATGATTTTTTCCTTCGTCTTTATCGTATGCTCATGCCGAACGATATCTCCATTGATGTAATCTTTTAAAGAAGAGAGACAAATGAGGCCAGTGAACGAAATATCTTGAATGGTGTTTTCGTAGATATAAAATCCTTCTTCGTCTTGGAGGTTATAGATTTTTCTAGCTAAATATTCAGGGAATAAACTTTTAGCTTTATCAAAAAAGTCCTGCTTATCTTCAATATTATCAAGCGAAGGAAAAGAAGCTCTAAAGGGTCGGATTGTTGCCATAATGTATTCTCTTCTTAGAATTAAAACGAAAGCACTTATTTTAAACCGCTAAGTTAGTTTTTTATGTCGTTATATACACACTTATGACATAAATATCATTCATCTTAACTTTTCCACTTTATTTATTGTGGATGTTATGCTTAGAAGAAGGAAGCATTTCAAGCCTAATTTCATCCTTTGGTTCAAAAAACCATCAAATTTATCTCCAAAAACAAAATTTAAACAGGCTCTAAACAAGAAACTTCCGAACCTATCTTTTTAAAATAAGTCCAGAAGTTATCTAAAAAACCCGCAAATGTATGTTGATTATCTTTTTTCAAGGAAGCAGGGGGGAGGGCAGAAGTTTAAGGAAACTTTTCCCTGCCCCTTTCGCTAGTCTATTGCAAAGCTACGAAAAAGTTTTTAAAAACACAATTTGTTTCAAACAAATTTTAAAATTGTTCCCAGGGGATAATTTTACCTCGATTTTCGTCTTTTAGTGCGGCAGGAATGTTGTTTAATATTTCTTCTTTCAACAGGCTGATTAACTTACGTTTGATGTAGCTTCTATGAATCACAAGACTAACCTCACGAACAGGGGCAGGAGGCTCGAATCGTCGTACATTTTGGCGGGTTAGTTCTGAAAGGCTTGAGATCGCTAATTCGGGAAGCAAGGTAAATCCAAACTTTTGGTCGACCAATCGTTTTATCGTCTCTAGGCTTCCACTTTCGAAACGTAATTTTCGATTTTGTTTGTTCAACTCCTCACCACACAGCTTAAACACTTGATTTCTAAAGCAATGGCCTTCTTTCAACAACCACAAATCAGCCAGATTTAGTTCTTCAGCTTTTATCGTTTCCTTTTTAGCAAGGGGATGGTTTTTGGAGACGTAGGCGACAAAGCGCTCGTAGAAAAGAGGATTTCCTACAAGATTAGTATTTTTTATAGGGGTGACAATTATCCCAACATCAAGTACATCGTCATTAAGCTTTTTGACAATTTGGTAGCTTAAAAGTTCTTCTACAATGAGCGTAACATCAGGATATTTTTCCATGAAAGAAATAATAAAAAGCGGCAAAAGGTAAGGACTCAAGGTCGGGATGATGCCTATTCGCAGTTCTCCACTGATATCCTCTTTTTCACTTTTTATGATTTCGAGAATTTTTTGTGATTCTCGTACAGCTTTTTGAGCCTGTACTAAAATTTGTTTGCCGATATCTGTGGGTAAAACAGGCTTTTTACTTCGATCAAAGATAATTACATTTAGTTCTTCCTCTAATTTCTTTATTTGCATACTCAACGTAGGTTGGGTCACAAAACAGCTTTTAGCTGCTTTGGCAAAGTTTCGGTGCGTATTTAAAGCAATAATGTATTCTAGTTGAGTAATTGTCATTTTAGTAATAATTTTGATGTTCTAATAGTTGTTTTCAAAAAATCTGCCTATTTTATTGCGTCTGTAAAAACTATCGTGAAGATTAATAAAGCAACCTCCACACAATAAACACCCTATAAACAAAAGCTTTTATAAACTCATTATTCAAACAACCCCCTAAAAATAGATAAAATTTATCACTCAATAAGTACAATTGATTTTGATAATAAAGAAAATTTGAGCATATTTAAGACGTGGAATCTTATTTTGACAACATGTTTTGTGATATTAGCATGTTTGTTTTTGGTAAAACCAAGAATTTGATTTCATATCTTAATGCTACATTCGTTGATTTCGATTGTTAGCCTTGGGATTTTTGGAGGAGGTGATGGCTTCATGGTTTAGTGAGACCAAAATATGAAGTCTTCACTTATTAAATTAGTTTTGTGATGAGCCCGGCACTCCGCCGGGTTTTTTATGCCTGCCCTGATGCCCGACCAATTTTTCAACATTTCCTATATCTCCGAGCTCCTTGGATTGGAAGAAATCAGCATTTTGGCACTCTTTCGTTTTGGTTCCTATGTTTATGGAACCCATCGACCAGATTCCGATCAGGATTTTATTTGCATCACCACAGAATATCCTGCTTGTGGAACGATGTATGACGACGGAAAGACTTGTGTCCACATCTACAAGCACGAAAGTTTCCTTCACGCCTTAGCCAACCACGATATTCATGCCTTGGAATGTTATTTTTGGGAAGAAGCGATACTTACGGAGAATTTAGGTAAAATCCCATTCTCATTGGATAAGGGAAAACTGCGGAAGTCTATTTCTACCGTTGCCAATCATTCATGGGTCAAAGGAAAGAAGAAACTCCTTGTTGCAGCAGATTATGATAAGGTCTTGGCTGTAAAATCTACTTTCCACAGCATTCGAATTCTAGATTTTGGTATTCAAATTTTGACTTCGGGAAAAATTCACGACTTTAAATCCATGAACTGGCTGTATCATGAATTGTGGAAACTGAAAGACGAATACGAAAGGGAAGAATTATGGGATATCGTCAAGGCTCGCTACTTGACGATATGGAAAGAAAAAAAGGCTCGGTTAAAAAATCTAGCCCCCAAGCATTTAATGGCACATCAATCTGAAAAAGAAAGCCTTATCCAACTCCTGATGGCTCATAAAATCGCCCCAACCAAGGCGTTAGTTCATGAAATTTTAGCCTTGTTCAAGTGAGTAGAAATAAATAGAAACGCTTGATTTTTGTAGTTCAAAACGTCCATTTCAAGTATGAAAAATTGGCTCAGCATTATATCCACCTTCCTCCTCTCCCTTTTTACTTCCTGCAATTCTCCCAAAGAGCTTAAAACCACAGAGCACATGCTAGAAAATCCTACAAACACGATAAACCAATTAGGACAAGAAATGACTGGTCAATTTGTTTTAGTACCCTTTCACAATAAAATTGGGCGCCCAATAGAAGGTGTTAAGGATTGGTTTTTTGAAACTAAAAACAAACGTCTATTCATCAAAGATTTAGCTGCTGGAATTACTGACGAAAACTTAAAACAACTGAAAGGAAAAACCGTTAAAATAAGAGCTCAACTACAAGAAGGGCTTTGGGATACGGATGACCCCAATGTGCAGAGTAGAATTGGGGAATACTTGGTCGTTTTTGAGATTTTATAAGTTAGTAATGATTGGAGTAAGCGTTTCTTTTCTCCTCCTGAACTCCACCTCTCAGCTAAAAATCCAACAGTACGTCAAAATTTCCTATCTTTACTCCTTCATGAAATGGATAGTACTCTTAACGATAATTTTGGGGTGTCAACTACCTGGCCTCGCTCAAGAAGAAACGCTGCTGCTGCGTAGCATTAGCCTTGAGGGGAATAAGCGTACCCGCGACAAAATTATCCTTAGAGAACTGGATATCAAGGAAGGAGATGTAATCCCCCAAGCAGAATTGACGAAGCGCTTGGAGCGCAATCGACTGTTGCTCATCAATACGGGGCTGTTCAATAAAGTGGAAATCAACATCAAAAATTGGGAAGAGGATAACGTTGATTTGCATATCGTGCTTAAGGAAGACTGGTTTTATTACCCCATTCCTATTCTTGAACTGGCGGATCGGAATTTCAATGTTTGGTGGAAAGACCATAATCACGCCTTTAATCGGCTGAACTTAGGTCTTCGATTTTATTTGGATAATTTAACAGGGAATAATGACTTGCTTAAAGTCGTCGCACAGTTTGGCTATACGCAAAAATATGAATTGGATTACCGTCTTCCATTTTTCAATCGTGGCCAATCATTAGGCTTGAATACTAATATCTTATACACAAGAGAGCGGGAAGTCGGTTTTGAAAATTTAGTCAACAAGCAACGATTTATTCGAATAGATGACCAGTATTCACTCAAACGTTTTCGAGTAGGTGCCACGCTGACCTATCGCCCCGCCTTGTTCAGTAAACATGAATGGGAATTTAACTACCACAATAAGCAGATATCGAATATCATAAGTTTTTTAAATCCCGAATTCCTTGGAGGGGGTATCGAAAACCAACAATTTCTATCACTAGGCTATACCTTTACCTTGGATAAACGGGATAATAAGAACTATGCCATGAAGGGGTTCTATTTCCAATCCTCCTTAGTCAAAAACGGGTTGGGATGGTCAAAGGAAGTGAATAACCTACCCGTATCCGCTACTTATGCGCAGTACTTCAATACAAAAAAATGGTTTAGCTACGGCTTTATGCTAAAAGGAAAAGCGGCCTTGCAGCGCCAAGTTCAACCTTATTACATACACCGCCGCGCCCTAGGATACGAGGAGGATTTTATTCGAGGTTATGAATTTTATGTCATCGATGGCCAAGATTTCGGTTATATAAAAAATGATTTGAGAATCAAACTTTTAGACAAGGCTGTGCAAGTCAAAGCGATGCTTTTAAAACCGCTGCAATACATGCCCATCAAAATTTTTCTGAAATTAAATGCGGACCTTGGTTATGTAAATAATGAATACACCGAAGCCTCAAACTCCTTGGAAAACGCTTGGTTATTCGGTGGTGGGCCGGGTATTGATTTGGTTTTATACCATGAATATGTCGTTCGTGTCGAATATAGTTTTAACACAAAAGGGGAAAAAGGTGTATTTTTGCACTATAAATTTTTCTTCTAAGAAAAACAGGTAGAACTTCTGAATAATTCGTCGAGAACTGTACGTTACCGAGGAATAGAAAATAAAGAGAATGGACGTTGCAATCTATAGCCGGGTACTCAAACCCAAGGATGTTTCTTATGTACAAGAGTTGTTCAACGCCTTGAACGATTTTGGATTACGGATAAACGTACATGGCCCCTATTTCGAGCAATTACAAGGAAAAATCAAGTTCAATTGTCCTGTAAGCGTTTTCGAAAACTACGAACAAGTGCTAGCTTACGGCATTGATCTAATGATAACTCTTGGTGGAGACGGCACGATTCTTAACGCCATTACTTTAGTGCGAGATTCCGAGATTCCTATCATGGGAATCAATCTTGGTCGCTTAGGTTTTTTGGCCACCATTAGCAAAACACAAATTAGAACGGCCATCGAATCCTTTGTCAATGGAGCTTACAGCTTAGACAAGCGGACACTCTTGCACTTGGATTCTAACCTACCTTTGTTCGGAGAAAATAAGTTTGCCCTCAACGATTTTACCATTCTCAAACGGGATACTTCCTCCATGATTACGGTACACACCTATATCAATGGTGAGTTTCTGAACTCCTACTGGGCAGATGGTGTTATTATGTCAACACCAACAGGTTCAACGGGTTACTCCTTGAGTTGCGGCGGCCCTATTATCTTCCCCAATTCAGGAAACTTTGTGATTACGCCTGTTGCCCCCCACAACCTTAATGTGCGGCCCATCGTTATTTCCGACAATTCGGTAGTTTCTTTTGAGGTGGAAGGTCGCGCCCGCCATTTTCTATGCACCCTAGATTCTAGGTATGAACAAATGAATGCGAATCACCAAATTGCTATTCGAAAAGAAGATTTCACCACCAATCTCATCCGCCTACACGACTCCAACTTCTTGAATACTATTCGGGAAAAATTAATGTGGGGCTTGGATAAACGGAACCGCTAGAACCTATCTCAATCGTTGTGATTGCCTTTTCGTAACCCCCGAATTCATTCGGGGGATTTGCTATGTCCCCTGACTGAAGTCAGGGTCTACGGAAAGGAGTTTGTCGCGTTTTGGCTTCTTTTGACGACCTTTAGCTCGCTCGATGATATCTTTTCTCTAAAAATATTCTAAGACTCGAATTTAAGGAGTAACAGCAAAGAAAAAGCACAAAACCCAAGGAGTCTTCTAGTGAACAAACCTGTCCTTCTAGTAGAAAACGCCTAGATTTTGTGCTTTTATGCTCTTGAGCCCGATTCAAGGTGTGTAGGAGTTCCGTCACGAAACCATATATCTTAAATCGAACATCTTATATTCGCCTCAATTATTCTTCGTTGCGGAATTTCTTTAGAATGTATTCCATTTGTTTCCCAGCAGCTTCGCGGCCTCCTAAGCCGAAAGAAAGCGCTACGGCTACAGCGATAGAACCTAAAGTAAGACCAAAAGCCAACTTGACGATATCATCACCAATACCCATTGTACTTAGCGCCATGGCCAAGAAAAGACCAAGGATAGCAAATCGGACGATAGAAGCAATGAAAGGATTGTTGTTCGCTGAAGCGGCATTGTGCGCGATACCTGCGATGAAATTTCCAACAGCAAGGATAACCAAACCAAAGAAAATCTGACCAGCAATCGCCATTAGGTTATTCAACGTATCTACCATTTCCGCGAATCCCAATTGTTCGATTCCTGTGACAAGACCGATAAACATGATGAAAAAGAAGGCCGTATTCGCTAGTAGCGTAGATAACTTTGTTGTGCCAATGATTTTATCCAAGTGCATTTTTTCTACTAGGTCGTCAACGCCCAGACCGCTAAGCAGTTCTCGGATGATGCCTGTAAGGTACTTGCCTCCAATGTAGAAAAAAGTAATAATAAGTACAGCAGCAATGATTTTAGGGATAGCATTTAACATGGTACCTAACATCTCCTTGGCAGGATCAGAAATGGCCGTCATGTTTAAAGTATCTAAAGCAATGATTAAGACAGGAATGAAAATCAAGATAAAGACAACCTTCTTCAACAAACCTACTAAATCGAAGTTGCTTTGCAAGCCAATTCGATCAGAAAATCGAGTAATGATATTCCCTGAAAGATTCACAAAACCAGAAGCAATCGTCGCTAAAAGATAACCAACAAACCCAATAACACCTGCTGCAATCATATTAGGCAAGTAAGTGGTGAATTCATTGACCATATTTTTTAGTGGATCAAGTACTTGGCTTACACCCAGCATCTCCAATACGACTAAAAGAACCAAAACCATTACGATATAATAAACCATCTTGGAAAGGATCTTTTCCGATTCAATTTTGGTATTCGTCGTACCTAAAAGCTTGTCGTCCAGCTTCGTTTTGCTCAACATACGGTAAGTTATTCCTTGCAAGACTTTTGCAATAAAATAACCAATCAATAATACGACTAAAGCTCCTAAAACACCAGGAAGGGCATCTCCTAGGCCAGAAAGGGCATTTTCAAACATTTCTTTAATATTCATAATTAAGCAGTTAACAGTTTCAACAAAACAATATAGCTTTTAGACGCAACTTCGTGACATAGTAACGCAATTCATTTTATTATTTTTCAAAGATTTAAAAAAACAATAAACTTAAAGCTAGAAACTGTCCATTTACTTTGCTTCTATCGATTCAAATGCCTTGCTTTTGCTTGATACCATAACCGCTCTAAAAAGGTCGTTTTATTCGTAATGATTTCTGCCCTGCCTGCCATCAATTGTTGGAAAGCAAAGGGAATGTTGAACGTAGAGACCAATTCTTCTGGAAAACTTACTTTTACATTGTAAGAACCTTCGGAAGGAAGGAGTGAAATCTCCTCTACCCTACCCTTCAAGATTCCGTATTCTGATGTTGGAAAATTATCTAAGTGTACATTGACGACTTGGCCGATTTTTACTTTTCCCGAACCTTTTATAGGGAGTTTTAACCATCCAAAATGGTCTTTTGGCTTTTCAGGAATGATAGTGAACACTTTATCGCCTTTTTGGGTGTATTGGTAATCATTCAAGTATTCTTTGTATACACAAATACCCTCAATACCCGCTTTGATTAAGTGTTGATTTTCCCAAGCTCTGATTTCATTCTCTAGCACAAAGAGCGCATCCTCTATATTTTGTTTTAGCAGTTCTGAATGGGTACGAAACTCATTTTTTAAGTTAATTATCTCATGATTTAGTTTTTTCATTTCAAGCTCCAAACCGTTTATCGAAACTTTATTATCTATTGCCTTGTGCTTTTTGACCAAGTGGTTTTGCTTAGAACGATCCAATTCTCTTCGAGCGATGACTTCCTCTTTATACAACTGTTGGTCTGCCTGTAGTTTATCCTGAGAAAGTGCGATATCCTTGGAAATTAAGGACGATTTTTGCTGCATTAAGGTTATCCGAGTCTTAACCTGTTCAATTTGCTCATTTTTAGACGCTTCAAAAACATTGTGCTCGTCTGTTCTTAAAAATAGCTGGTAGCGGTCGTAATGCTTTAGAAGATTTGCTAAAGCAGGCTGTATTCCCCCTAGCTCCAACGTCCGAGCAGAACGACTCAGTTGTTTTGAAATAGCTAAAGATGACGAAGCTTTTGCCATCCTACTTTTCAAGGTCTGGATATCCTCATAATTGCCTGATTTTTGGACCATTGCTAGGACTTCCCCTTTTGCTACAAGTTGATTTTCCTTGACAAAAACCAGCAATTCGCCTTCCGTTTCCGAATAAATATCAAGGGGCAGGTTTTTAGTTGTTAGGGTAATGGAGGCCGCCACTGTTTCGTTATACTCTAACAACCAAGTGATAAGAAACAAGACAACGAGCGAACTTCCAATAATAAACATACCCAATCGGAGAAGCCCCTTGGGTAGTTCATACTGAAAAACGCCTTTTTTGTTTAGAGATGTTGAACCTTGCATGTTTAAAAATTAACTGGTATACAATTTATAATAATCACCTTCTAGTTCCATTAATTCCTTGTGTGTTCCATGCTCAATGACTTCTCCTTGGTTGACCAAAAGAATTAAGTCCATTTTTTCCGCCATTTTGAGCTTATGGGTAGCAAAAATGACGGTTCTATCAGCAAAGGTTTCAAAAATATTCTTTAATACATTTTTAGAAGTAATGTGGTCCAAGGCCGAAGTCGGCTCATCCATTATTAAGTAATTGGCGTTTTTGTAAATGGCGCGTGCTAGCAAAACCCGCTGCCCTTGCCCCTTGCTCATCGCTTTCCCGCCCTTGCCGATGACCGTATCCCAACCTTCTTCCATATTCCCAACGACGCTTTCTAAACAACTCATTTTTATAGCGTTCTCTAACTGATCGTAATCCAAATCCTCCTCATTTTCAGCAAGGCTAATGTTGTATTTGACACTCCCGTTAAAAATGTAACCTTCTTGTAGTGCCACACTGCAATTGTCCCTCCACACATTGTTCTCAATCGTGCTCAATCTCGCATGCCCAACCTTAATAGAACCGCTATCGGGCTCAAGCAATTTTAGTAATAATTTAAGTAACGTTGACTTCCCGCTACCGCTTTCTCCAACAATGGCAACCTTTGATTGGTAAGGAACTTTCATAGTAATGTCTTTCAAACAAGGAATGCCTTTATAGCTGAAATCTAAGGCATTAACTTGTAGGTCTTCCTTGATACTTCTCTTTTGGAAGGTCTTGGGCGGTATAAATTCTTGATCTTCTGAGCCCGTAACTTTGGCAAGGCGGCCTAAGCTTAGTTTTGCATTATGATAATGCTCTACAAACTCCATGAGGGCGTACACTTGGCGACTAAGTTGGCCTAGGAGGAATTGAATGGCTAGCATCGCTCCCAAAGTCAAGGTGCCTTGGATAACATAGGTGGCGGAAAGGAAAATGATAAAAATATCACGCAATTGCCCTATCGTCAACGTCCCTCCTTTGTAGTACTGGCTTATCCTCAACAAGCCTAATCTTGCCCAAGAAAAGATGTCCAAACTCGCCGACCAAATTCGAATCCGTTCCCACTCCAAGTTATTCGTTTTGATGTCTGAGATGCCGCCGATAGACTCCAAAAACCCAGAGCGAATAGCGGTTTGTGCTTGAAAACGTAGATTGTCTTCCTTCTCTCGTTGCTTTAAGAAAATAACATCCCAAGTAATGGAAAGAACGACAGAAGCCACAAAAATCCAACCTATAGAGGTGTTGAAAATGAATAAGATAACGCCGTACAAAAACAGCCGGAACACGGCATTAAAAAAATTAAGCACATTATCCGTCAAAAAAGTGCCAATTTTAAACATATCATTGAGCAAAGAGAGCAAAGTACCTTCTTTATGATCGTTAAAAAACAAGACATTTTTACTGACTAGCTGCTTGAGGTAAGCGTCCATCACCTTTTTATTCAAGCGCAAACCGATTTGCTTCAAAAACCACGACTTGAATAATTCGGTAAAAGTGGTTCCTAAAAACAACATCAATTGCGCCATCAAAACCAAATGGATGAAGTTGTAATCTTGTTGTTGAATTCCTTTATCTACGATGGCTTGCATCAAAAAAGGAAATATCAATTCCATAAGTCCCCAAACAATCTGTAGAATAATGATTTGGATGATGCCTTTCTTGTATTCAAACAGTTTTGAAAACAAGGCATTAAAGGAGGATAGATCTCTAAAATTTTCCATGAGCGATTAGGGGTTAAAATTAAATACCTCTGTCTATTGATCTTACGTCTTTCTTATCACTGTATTTTACTTGTTAATTAGAGGTGTCTAGCCAGACGGTGACTACGAGTCAGCGCTGGACATAGAGGGTTCTTTCGTGTACTATTTAGAGTACACAAAGATTATGAAATTTAAACCGTAACAATATTGAAATTAAATGACTTATAACGTATAATTCAGGCATTTACTAGTAACGCTACTCTAATGCCTATCCTAAATATAAGGCTTTATGGGTAAAAATCACAGTCTCCAATTATCAAGTGTGCAGACAATTTTTAATTAAAACATTTATACCCTTGATGGTGGTTTTTCTTACACTGTTTTTTGGAAAAAGGACGTATGGAATATAATCGTTTCTTACTCAAGTTATAATAATAAAGGAAGAAAAGCCTCTGAAAAGCCCGCCTCCCTAAGGTTTGTAGTTACACCTCTATTCACAACAAGTATAAACGGTCTTTTATCCCTGATAAAGAGTGTGATAACAAGGAAAATCGAAGTTTTTATACAATTCGGACACAATTAGGCTGTTTTCATTTTTTTAAGGGTATTTTTCCTCAAAAAAAGGACAAGCTTCAATAGTAGAAACTTGTCCTTTTTAGTTTTTCTGAAAAACAGCGCCTACATCATCGTCCCTTCAGGGGCAGGGCCGGTCGGTTCTCGAAAAAGCTAATATGAGAGATGCCTTTTCAACCT
>JAHDHB010000623.1 GCA_020631545.1 Saprospiraceae bacterium
AGAGTAGAGGGTAGAGCGTATAGAGAAGAGAGACTTATTTTCCTTTGGAAAATAATTGTTGTGAGGATAAATCCTTCTACGCTCTACCCTATACCCTCTACAAAAAATCTGGCAAAGCCAGTTTTTTAGGAAATAATTCGCTTAATGACATTGGCTTCTTCAATCAGTTGATAAACAGCCTTAAAATCGTCATTCTCTATACTTGATTTAAATTGGTTGAGGACTTGAATATGTTGGCTTAAAACATCCAACACATGTTCCTTATTTTGTCGAAAAATGGGTGTCCACATATCGGGCGAACTCTTGGCCAGACGTACCGTAGAAGAAAACCCACCGCTCGCCAATTCAAAAATTCGATTCTCATCTTTCTCCTTATCCAACACCGTCAAAGCCAAAGCAAAAGAGCTAAGGTGTGAGATATGAGAGACATAAGCCGTGTGCAAATCGTGTGATTTGGCATCCAAATAAACGATGGACATAGGCAAGGATGCATACATTTTTTGAATCAATGCGACGGCGTCCTCATCACTATCTTCAACATCGCAAAACACGGTACACTTGTGATCAAAGAGATTTGGAATAGCGGCTTCCGGCCCTGAAAATTCCGTTCCCGCCATGGGATGTGTTGCCACAAATCGCCCTCTTTTAGGATGATTTTTAACCCCTTGCAAGAGCTTTTCCTTAGTAGATCCTACGTCAATAACAACTTGTTTATCAAGTTTATCCAGTAGTTTTGGCAATAATTCTACAAGTGCATCCATGGGCGTAGAAAGGATGATAATATCCGAACGCTTCACCGCTTCATCCAACGTTGAAGTTTCATCAATCAATCGCCTACGAATAGCCTTATCTACATTGTCCGAATTAATGTCTACGCCAATAATGGTGTCCGCAAAACCATTCTCTTTCAAGCTTATAGCCATAGAGCCACCGATTAATCCTATGCCTACTATAGTGATCGTCATTTTTTGTTGTTTTTAACTCTTAAGGTTGTCTCTCAAAACGCATCAAGGGGTTAAAACCCGCTGCTATAGAACCTCGAAGGCTATCGCCTTATCTAGGGGAAAAGTTATCGAAAGAAAGCATTAAGCTTTTCTTGCGCCTTCATAAAATCTTCTTCCTTACTACAAAGAGAAATTCGAACGTAATTATCTCCTTGTGAACCAAATATTCCTCCAGGGGTGATAAAAACATGTGATTTCTCTAATAATTTGTTGGATAAATTGAACCCGTTTTTATAATATTTGGGAATTCTCGCCCAAACAAACATTCCTCCCACGTTTTTCACATAGCGACAGCCTAACCGACTGAGCAAATCATAAGCAAAACGCTGTCGTTTTTTATAAACTGCATTCAAGGAATCGAACCAACCATTGCCTAACGTTAAAGCCTTAGCAGCAGCCAGTTGTACTGGACGAAACATCCCTGAATCCATATTGCTTTTGAAGCGTAAAACCGTTTGAACATAATCCTCTTTTCCTGCTAAAACACCTACTCGCCACCCCGCCATGTTGTGTGATTTGCTCAAGGAATTCAACTCTAGAGCAACCTCCTTAGCTCCATCCACAGAAAGTAGACTTAAATATTGGTCGTTTAAGATGAAACTGTAAGGATTGTCATTGCAAATCAGAATCTTATGTGCTTTTGCAAAGGCTATTAACTCCTTAAAAAATCCCTTATCAGCTTTGGCTCCTGTAGGCATGTGCGGATAATTCACCCACATCATTTTTACCTTACTCAAATCCTCTTTTGCTAAAGCTGCTAAATCGGGCAACCAATTATTTTCAGCAGAAAGCAAGTATTCTCGCGATGTAGCCCCCGTCAATTTGGCAACGGCGCTATACGTTGGATAACCCGGATTAGGTATCAAGACTTCATCCCCCGCTTCCAAGTACGTCATCGAAATATGCATAATGCCTTCCTTCGACCCCATTAGTGGAAGAACCTCATTATCAGGATTTAACTCTACGCCATACCATTTTTTATAGGAGGCAGAAAATGCTTCTCGCAACTCTAATAAACCTGTATATCCTTGATATTTATGACTGTTTTTCTTGGCTGCTTCTTCTTGTAAAACTTGAATTACACTAGGAGAAGGGGGCAAATCGGGGCTTCCAATTCCTAGGTTTATGACCTCCATTCCTGCCGCTCTCATCGCCGCTATCTCTTTCAACTTTCGAGAGAAATAGTATTCTTCGACATTCCCTAATCGTGATGCTGGTTGAATAAACATGGTTTATAAATAGTTAAGAGTTAGTAGTTAGGAATTAAGAGTTGTTTTAATCGTGATACTATAGATTATTTTTTAGCAAATTGCTTGTAAATTCCTAGTACTTTCAAATCTGTTGTTAGGGGCTTTATTGCTTTAATCGCTTGTTTATAACTGGGTTCACCATTTACGACAAAATCAATAAAAAATCGATATTCCCATTCCTTCCCAAGAATGGGAACGGATTCAATTTTGGTAAGATTCATTTTGTACGCCGCTAAGACAGCTAAGACACTGTGTAAACTTCCTACTTCATGCTCCACGACAAAGGAGAGTGAAACTTTATCCGCATTTTTAGGAACCTCCAAACACTCCGCTTTCTTCCTCAAAACCAGAAATCTAGTAAAGTTTCGTTTGTTGGTTTCGATGCTGGGAGCAATGATGTCTAAATCATACATTTCTGCCGCCAATGTACTTGCTATAGCGCCTACATTTAACAAGTTATTTTCCCGAATATGCTTAGCACTCAAGGCCGTATCCGCAGTCTCTATCAATCGAATTTCTGGGAAATATCTAAAAAACTTTCGACATTGCGCTATGGCCATTGGATGCGAATGAACCTCCTCTAAATCATCGATTTGTTGTCCTGCCAAAACCATCAAATTTTGTTCAATTCTCAAGTAAACCTCCCCAACAATCTCCAGATTAGCCTCATTTAATAACAAATAATTCCCCATCAAACTACCCGCTATAGAATTCTCAATCGCCATCAATCCTCTATCTATTGATTCATCTTTTTCTAGTCGGGAAACCAAGTCTTCAAAAGTATGTGCAGGAATAATTTCAATAGCTTTTCCTTCAAAATACAGCCTAGAGGCAACTTCATGAAAGGCCCCTGCATATCCCTGAATAACAACCTTATGACTTGGTTCTGTGCTTGTTTTTTCTAAATTCAAAATGTCTTAATTGGTTAGTATGAAGCAAAAAAAAAGAGTCCTTTACTAGGAACTCTTTTTATCATTAAATCAATAATTGGCATAACAAAGAGTCCCTCACGGCTGCGCGTAAAAGTAATATCCAAAACCAAAATAATATGTGGAAAAATTTGTCATCTCTTAGTTATAAGCATAAAAAAAGGAGTCCATCTGGACTCCTAAGTTATTTGTAAAGCATTTGAATAGCAAATATATAGCAGTCCTCCTTATGGTTGTCCATAAAAATAATAGCTAAAAAAGAAATAAGCATTGCTATGCGTTTGCTGTGTCATATCGAATAATTATGCTACAAT
>JAHDHB010000041.1:0-14213 GCA_020631545.1 Saprospiraceae bacterium
AATTGAACAAAAACAAAGTGTATTTTTGGGTTTTCAAGCAGATATTTGTGCTAAATTCTAGAGACACTCACTAGGAATTAAAGGGATAAAAATGACTCTAAATGAAAAGCAAAATAAACTATAGCAGAAGCTCAAAGCAGCATCCTTTTACAATTTTCCCAAACATTCCCAACGATAAAGGACCAATACTTTGGCCAATTTTATAAAAAAAGTTACTTTTAGCCCTTGGTGTATGATCGGGTGCGCTAGAAACTAGTGGTACTACACTAGCATTACAAAATCGAACTCAAAAAATAGAACATGGGATTATTTGATAGGATATTTGGTGGGTTTATGAAGAAAGAGGAAGAAGAGCCGAAAATTCGTTTTGGGCGGTTTAGTGAAATTTATAAAACACCTCAACAACTAGAAGCTTGGAAATCATCGCTTAAGGCGTTTGAAAAGAAAGAATACCTCCAAGCTTATCGCCTTTTTTTCGACTACTTGAATGATCCTAAACAAGATAATGTCAAGTATTGGGACGAGGCTGGGCTACTCAAGTTTGAAATTCTCCAAGGTTCCAAAAAAATCGTAGGAGAAGCGAATAGCGAAAAGGTACATGCCGTGATCAATGTTGTTCATTGTGAAAGACTTAACGTTGGTTTTATGCGCCGTCTCCTTGACCTTAATTTTGGTTTGAGGCACTCCAAGTTTACTTTAAATGAGGAGAATAACATTTGCATGAAGTTCGATTCCTTCCTTATCGACGGTTCTCCCTTCAAATTATATGCAAGCTTGAAGGAAATGGCGACGAAATCGGATAAAATGGATGACTTGCTCTTGGATGAATTCGAGATGTTGAAAGCCATTGACAATGAACATGTTGAAAGCCTTCCTGTTGATGAAGCCAATGTGAAATACAACTTCATGATAAAGTGGTACGATCATATGCTTAGTAAAATTGAAGCTTTGCATCCTACCAAAGACGCTGTTTCGGTTTCTATCATCATCCGTTATTTTATTTACAAGCTTGATTATCTCGTGCAGCCAGAAGGTTACCTGATGGAATTGCTGGAAAGATGCCATAAAGTCTACTATGCTAGAGACAATCAATCGGCGGAACAAAAGAATGATTCGGTACTCAAAGAATTGCAGGACATAAAAAAACGCAGTCGAGAAGAGTTTGATAAAGAATTCTACAAGGTACCTGCCACCTTTGGCATTACTGCCCCAGTAAATCACGATTGGGTTGTTGGGGCGATAGAATCCGAAATCGCTGGTTTTGATTGGTATATAAATAATAATCAAGAAAACGTCGCTATTGATATGGTTGGTTTTATTGCGACGTACAGCCTCTTTAACTATGCGGTCCCTCAACCAGATCGGGAGTATTTCCACCTTATTGTTGAAATTCTAGAGGCGGATTATTTCGAAGCATTAGGCATCAAGCACGACTATTACGATAGAAAAACAGGAAAGTTTGACAAAAGTGCTGTTCGAAATGAGATTTACAGCATTGAAAAATCCAACAAGGAGAAGTTTCCACAAATCGATGCCGACACCGGCAAGCTGAAATACAAATCATTATCCGCTTTTATGAAGTCATTCCTTCTAGTCATAAAAGCACTTAATCTATCTCCTGCGGAAGCAGAATAGTAACGAGGGACGACTTAACGAAGCATTCCGTTTTAAGCGAAATTCATTGCCTAATTAAAACAAGGATGTTGACACCCTCAAGGGTTTAATTTTCAACTAATTATCAGCTCGGCAAAACGAGGTTATCATGAAAGAAATCATTGAAAAATATAAAGATGTGGTTGTCCAAATCGCCACACCATTTAGTACAGGAACAGGATTTTTCCTAAAAGAACACAATCTCATCGTTACGAATGAACACGTCATTCGTGGAAGTAAAGAAGTTGTTATTGATGGAAATGCTTTCGAAAAAACGATGTCTAATGTGCTTTTTTCCGATCCTCGCCACGATTTGGCCTTCCTTTCCCTTCCATCACAAATCAATCTCCAAGAAATTTCACTTTCCCCCCGAGATGTTTCCGATGGAGATGTCGTGCTAGCGATAGGCCACCCTATGGGCCTGAAATATACCTTTACCCAAGGCATTGTTTCCAATTCCAGTCGATTTATGGAAGAAAAAGACTTGAATTACATCCAGACCGATGCCGCTATCAATCCAGGAAACAGTGGAGGGCCACTCGTCAATAAACTAGGAGAAGTTGTTGGTGTAAACACCATGATTTACAAGGATAGCAATAACCTTGGCTTTGCCTTGCCTGCCAATTATTTAAAAGAAACCTTACTAGCGTACATGCCTAGCCACGGCAAAGTCGGGACTCGATGCCTTTCCTGCTCAAACTTGGTTTTTGAAGACACCGTGGATAGCGGTTACTGCCCACATTGTGGGTCTAAAACGAGTATTCCATCCGAATTAGAAGAATACACCCCTACAGGAATTTCGAGAACCATTGAATCCATCCTCTCCGATTCAGGCTACGACGTAAAGCTTTCCCGAAAAGGGCCAAACCTTTGGGAAATAGAGCGAGGCAGTGCCAAAATCAATATCGCTTACTACGATAAGAAAGGGTTTATCATGAGTGATGCCTTTCTAGTCAAATTGCCGAAGCAAAATATCTCGGCCATTTACGAATACTTGCTACGCGAAAACAATAAACTGGAAGGCTTGACTTTCAGCGTGTTCCGTCATGATGTTGTGCTGTCATTAGTTATTTATGACCAACATTTAAACAAAGTTTCAGGGAAAACGCTGCTTGAAAGACTTTTTGAAAAAGCCGACCACTATGATGATGTGCTCGTCAATAAATTTGGTGCGGAATGGAAAGAAGATGATGACTAAATCCATGTGAATTGTATGAAATATGATGTGAGAAGTCCTTCAGAAGTATTTCTTGCATCCAAAGGACTTTTTCTTGAACATTTGAACTTAAAAAGTGTTATTTTTGCAGAGAAAGGTCTAACTTTTGTTTAAAACCTAAGCGCTAGAGATACTGCGCTTAAGTATATGAGCAGAACGACTAGAATCCTCAAAAAACACATTTATACATCACGATAAACCCGTAGTCATGTCTACAGATACGCCAGTTACCAAAAGCCCTGTGCTGCTTTATACAGAACAAACACCCAATCCAGAATCGTTAAAGTACGTAACCAACCGTATGCTTTATCCTCAGAAAACAGCGGATTTTCGGGAAGAAGAATTGGCAAAAGAATGGTCGCCATTAGCCACCGCTCTTTTCGAACTCCCCTATGTCAATGGTGTTTACATTTCCAATAACTTTGTAACGATTACCAAGGAATTTAACTATGATTGGGCAGATATTATGCTCAAAATCAAGGAATTTCTTAAAGCTTACATTGATGAGGACAAGGAAATTGTCAAGGAAGGTTTTGAGGAGGCTAAGCAAGAAATGAACAAAGCCGCTGCTGAACAATACGAAGGAGACAACCCAGAATTGGTCGCAAAAATCAAGGAACTCATTGACACCTACGTAAAACCAGCAGTAGAAATGGACGGCGGAAACATTGAGTTCCAATCGTTTAATAACGGAGTCGTCAGCGTGCTATTACAAGGTTCTTGCAGTGGTTGCCCTTCCGCTACCCATACCCTTAAATCAGGTATCGAAGGAATGCTAAAGCGTATGGTTCCTGAAGTAAAAGAAGTCGTTTCCGTAATGGGATAGGTTTTTAGTTAGGAGTTGTTTTTTGTGGAAGAATGCTTTTTTTACTCAAAACATTCATTTAGACGACTATCAAGATATTATTTAAACAACAATGCTTATTTATCAAGATGATAGATAAGCATTGTTATTTACTAGTGGTTCAAATCATACATGAGATAAGCTGATTATCGGCTATAATTGGGTGCTTCTTGTGTGATGATGACATCATGAGGATGACTTTCGTGAATTCCCGCTGCTGTCATACGTACGAATTGAGCTTCTTGCAATTTTGCTACATTCGGTGCTCCACAATACCCCATACTTGCACGTAATCCTCCAATGTATTGCACCATGACTTCGGCCAGTTGACCTTTGAAAGGAATACGCCCTTCAATACCTTCAGGCACAAGTTTCTTCACATCATCCTCAGCATCTTGGAAATACCGATCTTTGGATCCTTTGTCCATCGCCGAAATGGATCCCATCCCTCGGTAGGTTTTGAATTTTCGTCCGTTGTAAATGATTGTGTCCCCTGGGGATTCTGCGACACCAGCAAATAAAGAACCAGCCATAATGGTACTAGCACCGCCAGCAAGAGCTTTAGCAATATCTCCAGTATATCGAATTCCGCCATCGCCAATAATAGGCACACCAGAACCTTTTATCGCTTTCGCTGCTTCATAGATGGCTTGCAATTGAGGCATTCCGACACCTGCGATAATCCTTGTGGTGCAAATACTTCCTGGCCCAACACCTACTTTTACGCCATCTGCTCCTGCATCCACTAAAGCTTTGGCTCCTGCGCCTGTAGCCACATTGCCTCCTACGACGTCAAGATCTGGGAATACACGCTTGGCTTCTCTTACGGCATCTAACACGCCTTTGGAATGGCCGTGAGCAGTATCAATGCAGACCATATCTACATCTACGTCTACTAAAGCCGCAATACGTTTTATCATATCTTGGGTAACGCCTACGGCTGCCCCAACGACCAAACGCCCATATTTATCTTTGCAAGCTCTTGGATAGCTGACTAACTTCATGATATCCTTATAGGTAATAAGCCCAATCAACTTATTATCCTTATCGACGACAGGAAGTTTTTCAATCTTATGTTGTTGTAGAATTTCTTTTGCCTGCTTGAGGGTTGTTCCAAAAGGTGCGGTGATCAGATTTTTGACCGTCATGATTTCAGCTACCTTTCTAGAAAGATTCGTTTCAAAACGCAAATCACGATTGGTAAGGATACCGACTAAGCATTGCTGCTCATCAACTATAGGAATTCCACCAATGCGGTGTTGTTGCATTAAAGCCAGCGCTTTACGCAAGGTGGCATCAGGAGTTAACGTAACAGGATCCTTAATCATACCACTCTCTGAACGCTTAACGCGGCGTACCTGTTCGGCTTGTTGGGCAATGCTCATATTTTTATGAACAACGCCTAGTCCTCCTTCTCTAGCAATAGCGATAGCCAATTGATACTCGGTGACGGTATCCATAGCCGCTGAGACGATAGGAACGTTCAAACGAATGTTGCGTGTGAGTTGAGAAGAGATGTCGACTTCGCGAGGAAGCACTTCGGAGTAGGCAGGTACAAGCAGTACATCATCAAAGGTTAAACCTTCGCCTACAAACTTCTGGGTGGGTGTTTTTTCGCTTACCATGCGCAAAGGTAAAACTATTTAATCGACATTAAATAATATACTGCTGAAAAAATACTAAGATGTAGTAGAATTTTTGGAAAATGGTAAATCTGAGGCCATTCCGAAAAGGCTATTCTTGAAGATACGCTATAAGATTAAGAAATATGATGTTTATTATTTGCTAACAAATAATAATTTACGCTAAAAGGCTTTTATATGCCTTACGTCATATAACGTATTTTTTCATTAATGGTTACTTTTTGGAGTAAACTCAAAACTAATCTACTCATCATATGCTCGTTCTACTAGAAAAAGAAGAATAACGCTAAACATCATCCTTCTCCAATATGCTTTGCAATGAATATAAAGTTAAGCTAATCCTTGTAAATCGCGGATTAGCAATCGACGACGATTGAAGGTGATTAGATTTTTGTTGCGTAGATCGTTCAAGACCGTTGTAACCGTCTGCCTAGAGGTGGCTGTCAAATTAGCAATTTCTTGATGAGTCATAAATCCTCTAACGACAGTTTCGAAGCCGACGGGTTGTCCTTTTTCCTTCGCCAGATCCTTCAAGAAGTCAACGATACGAGTACGAGAATCTTTAAAAACAAGGGACTCCAATCTTTTTTCCATTTTCAGTAAACGAGATCCCATCAAGTTCATCAAAAAAAGCTCAAGACCACTATGTTCTCGCATTAAGGACTTCATTTCATCCACTGAAACTACACAAGTTTCTGTTTTTTCTAAGGCAATGGCAAAATCACGTCTACGTTGTTCCCCGATGAGAGAAAGCTCACCAAAAACATTTCCTTCAGTAAGAATGGTTTTGGTGATCTCTTTTCCGTCATCAGAATAAGATCCAATTTTGATTTTTCCTGAGGTTAAAAAGAAAATACGGTCAGATAGTTCCTCCGGCATATATAGATATTCACCCTTTTTGTAGGTTTTGTGAACATGTTCTTGCATTGTTCCCCTTTTTCTAGGACAAAAAATGCCAACGACATCAATATTTTCTAAATACCAAAGTTCCTTGTCTTGCATAGTTCTTTAATTTAGGCGTATTAACAATCAAAATTACGTATAGTTTATGACTTCTTTAAATTTAATCTATCTATTTTATTTTTTGTTAATCCACGACAATTCGCTGTTAAATTTTTCAAGCAGAAATGTGAAATTAATTGATGAAGAAAATAGGTCATGTTGCAAACTAAAGGGATAACAGTGCTTTCTTTGAGTGTTTAGGAATACTAATTCTGAATGACTATCTTGTATAAAGTAATTGCAATCGCTAAACTTTATATTAAATATGAAATCATTTATTGTATTTTTTTGCTTGTTTTTAATTCTAGGATGTCAAAATAATTCTCCAAAACCATCTATAGAAGAAGAGGTAAAAACGAATACTTCTCCGAAGGCCAAGGGAAAACAATTGATCTTAGTGACTGCCGAAAACTCAACCACTCACTTAGGTACCGTTAGGTGGTATGAGTGGGCTGAAAATAAATGGCTTATACAAGGAGAACCCGTTTCTTGTACGCTTGGAAAAAATGGCATGGCTTGGGGACTTGGCCTTCATGAGAACCCTTCTAGTGTTATTTTAAAAGAAGAAGGAGATGGCAAAACCCCTAAAGGAATTTTTAATGCTGGTGAAGCATTCGGTTATTCGAGCAAGGCAAATTTTCAATATCCGTATGCTCAAATTACCGAATTCACGCAATGCATTGAAGATACAACGTCCGCCCAATACAATAAAATAATTGATCGTTCCAAGATTGAAAAGGATTGGGAAAGTGCCGATAACATGCTTAGGAAAGATCACTTATACCGATTGGGCTTTTTTGTAGAGCATAATCTGGAACAAAAGGTAGCAGCGGGTTCATGCATTTTCTTTCATAATTATAGAGCTGTAGATAAACCAACAGCCGGTTGTACTGGCATGGCAGAAAAGGATCTCGAAAGATTACTAAGTTGGATGGATGTGAGGAAGGAAATAAAAATTGTTCAAGTAGCAAAAGAAGATATTTCTTTCCTTACAAAACAAATACAATTGCCTGAATTTAAAGATATTGTTAACTAATTCCTTAACAAGATGTAATATGGATAATCGATATAAAACAACCTTTGCGACATGGAATAAAATAGCGTCTTTGTATCAAGAAAAGTTTATGGATTTAGACCTCTATAATGATACCTACGATTTGTTTTGTCAGTTGCTTGAAAAATCACATCCTATTGTTTTAGAAATTGGTTGTGGGCCAGGAAATATTACCAAATATCTTATAGAGAAACGCCCCGACATGGCCATTCATGGAATTGATGTTGCGCCGAATATGATTGAGCTCGCAAGGGCAAATAATCCAAAAGCTAGTTTCGAAACCATGGATTGTAGAGAAATTGATAAGCTTACGGAGAAATTTGATGCCATTATTTGTGGATTTTGTATGCCGTATTTATCAAAAGAGGATTGTGCAAAATTGATAAAGGATTGTTCTTCTCTTTTAAATAGTGCAGGTATAGCTTATTTCAGTGTAATCGAAGGAGATTATTCCAAATCAAAGTATGAAATAGGAAGTAGCGGGGATAAAGCTTATGTTTACTATCATCAAGAGGACGAGCTACGAAAACATTTAAATGAGCATTCTTTTAAGGTCGTCAAGTTGATGCGTAAGCATTATCCTAAACGTAAAGAGATAAACGAAACACACTTGATTGCTCTAGCAGAGAAAGTAAATGCTTGACAACTAAAGGGTATGTTTGTCAAGCATTTAAAGGTTATCCGAAGACGTTTACAAATTCTGCTTGAATACTTCGTGTTTTATCTTTGGCGTACCATTTTTGGGCTTCAAGAATAAACTCACTATAGGGAGAAGCATTTGGATCGTTTTTCCTATTTATGACGATTTGTTGCATTACCGAAGGACGTGGCCCCCAATGGCCTATAATTTCCTCCGTTTTTTCATCTAGGATAATGATGATAGGGATCGATTTACCTCCATTGGTTAAAAATAAATTCATCAGGTCTTCATTTTCATCTCGTAATACGTGTTTTAAGGAAATCAAAGGATTTAGACTAGCTAATTTATGGATAACAGGGAGTATCTGTGCTGCATCTCCACACCATGCCTCTGTAATGACTAGCCAAGTCTGTGGACTAGAAATACGTTCTATTATTGCCTTCGCTTCGTCTTGAATAACCGTCTTTTTATCCAATCGATTCATCCGAACGACATTCATTTTTGTATAATGAAGCATGTCCTCTGAATGATTATTACCTGTCGTTTTGCCTTGTTCTAATAAGTTATCAATCATTTGGCGGTAAGCCTTATAATCTATACCTTTTGGTAGAACAGTGTTGATGATTTGGTTCATGATTTTTTATTTCGATGTTTAGTAATTGCCGATTTCAATTAGGCGAACATGAAATAGCATAACAAGATTTTAAGAAATCTTGTTGCAGCAAAAATCGTACATTGGACGACAAAAGGAAAGGTTTTCAAAAGAAAGTTAAGCGACAAAATCAATTCGTCGCTTAACAATCACCTTTTTGACGCCCTTTTCGGGATTATCATGAAATAATGGAGTGATCGTACTATCCTATTTAGTGGAATCACTATTTAAACTTATAGCCCTTTTTCTGTGCTTGTTCTTTTACCGTGGCAAGAACATTACTCTCAAGATTAGAAAAATTTGGAGCCGACTTCGCTTTTTCCTTTGCGATATAGTTTTTTCTTACCTTGCTCAAATCCTTGATTTTTGTTTGAATATCCTTTCTCTCTTCTAGTTTCTGTTGGACAAGAACTTCAACTTCTTCCTCGCTTTTACCTCTAAAAGCTTCTGGAAGTTTTGATTTCTGCTGAACAACTTTTTTGTCCTTTTTGTAAGCATCTACAAAGTCCCATTTTTCATTAGAATAGTTTTTTGAACATTTGAAAAGGGTTCTGTCTGCCTTATTGGCTTTGCTGAATTTATCCGCATTATTATCTTGAATGGCTTGATTATTAATCGCACGTTGACCATCTTTTCCATAGGGGATATAGGTTCTATTAAGCTCGTTATTCAGCTCCGCTATTTCATCATCGTAAGGGGAGTCAATGTATTTAGTCGCTTGATTATGGTCGATACTCATGTAATTTCCTCCAGCTAAATCTGCTCCATCTTTCCAGAAAGTATTGATACCTTCTTTTAGGTTGCCACAGAAAATTGTATTGACGATGACGTCTTTATTTTTTGCATTTTTACAAGCTAAGGAATAAGAAATAGAGCCTTGGTTAAAGCCTTCGTTTCCTGCGATGTATATCATTTTCAGGTCGTTAGGTCTAGTACTCCATTCTAATTCTTGGAGTGAAGTAGAGATGACCCGTCCACAAAATTCATCTCCTCCATTGGTACTTAGGCTAAATAATTGTTCTGAAACCAAATCCATATCTCTAGTAAAAGGAGTTACTTGGCGAATGAAACCATTATGGCTACTTAGTCGGTCGTTTCCATACTCATATAGAGCGATTTCAAGATTGGGTGTTTCATTATCATGTTCAGCTTCAGATAGTTCATTTACAATTTGCCAAAGTTGTGATTTTGCCTGTTCTATCAAACCATTCATAGAGCCGCTAGTATCTAGTAACAAAGCAATTTGTACGGTACTATTGCTATCTTCAGGTCTATCCTCAAGGTCTTCTGCAATGTCTTCTACAATGGTTGTACTAAATGGATTTAAATTCGCGACCCAATTTTTAATACTTTGAGCGGTAGATTGAAAGCCAAAATTTAGAATAAGAGCAAATCCGATAAGGATTAGCATCGTTGTCGATTTTCTCATAATTAAAAGGCGTTTTTTAGATGAGTAATTTAGGTTCGTATAAATTTGACCGTGCCATTTCACGTCTGCTTGTTTACTCCCCTCTTCATAGCCTCAAAATTGCAAGTAAAAAAGTTTAGAAAAAAGTTAGAATGTAGAAGCTATCCATATGACTTGGTTAATGGGTCTTTTGACTTGGTAAAGCAGGCAAAAGGAGGATATTCCTTAAAAATGAAGTCCAAAAAGTAGTGTATATTTGTAGTCGATGGGATTCAAAAACTACATACTAGCAGCTTTATTAATGGTTTTGAGCATAGGGACAAGTCATGCTCAAAAGGAAAAAGGCATTCCTCGTACTAAAAAAGTTCCATCCGCACTTGACCGAGCAAGAAGCCTCAAATCTGAAAAACCCAAGGAAGCTATTCGGATAATTGAATCGGTCGTCAAATCAAAAAGGAAAGACTATGATCCTGGGCGAGATGCCGAAGCTTATATGCTGTTGGGTGATATTTATCAAGAAATTGATCAGAAAGGATTGGCTTTACAGCGCTACAATCAAGCGGCTAAAATTCTAGAAAAAACGGAGCTTACGGAGCTGAAAGCTAGAAATCATTTAGCTATTGGGTTGTTGAATTTGGAGGAGATCAATACCCAAAAAGCAGAGCAAGAATTCAATGCTTGCCTGAAGATAACCAAGGACAATTCTACCCGAATACAGTGTGAAATTGGTAGTGCTGACGTGGAGTTTCAGAATGGGAATTATGATAAAAGTATTTCACTTTATGATATTGTTCAGAAGGGGCATTCAACTCGATTGGATAGTATAACACGTTCAGAAATAGCGGCTAAAAAATCCAATGTTTACGTAAAGAAAAAGGATCTTGATAGGGCAAAGCGGTTTTACTTTAGTTCCTTAAATATGTTTCCTACTTGGGCAGAGGATGATCGTGTATACGAGCCAATTGAGAAGGCAAATAGAATCCTACTTGATAATATTAGTGATGTTGATGAAAAGATTGAACTTAGGAAACAAAATATTGAGCATAAGGAAAGTCGAAATTTTCCTCGGCAATCCATCATTTCAGAACAGTTGGAATTGGCGGATTTATTTTTGGAGAAAGGGGATATTGAGCAGGCTGAAAAATATATTAATGCCTCTAAATCGCTTACCGTAAATACCCCAAATACAGAACAAACGGCTGAAGTCTTCAGGAAGGCCGCTGAGATTAGCCAGCAAAGAGGTTCTTACGATGAAGCAAATAAAAACTATAAAGAGTACAACCTAGCCAATGAGCAATCTAATCGTAAAAAGCAGGAAGAATTAGAGCGGAAGTTGGACATTTTTAAAGATCAAGCCAAGATTGATATCCTTGACCAAGAACTAAAAATTGAAGAAAAGCAAGAAGAACTTTTAACTCAACAGCTTAATAACCAGAAAATAATCATTGGCTTTTTAAGCTTGTTGCTACTAGGGTCCTTGGTTTCCTTTTATTTTATCATGAGAAATGTAAAGGCGAAACGAAAGGCAAATTCTTTGCTACTGTTAAAGTCTTTAAGAACACAGATGAATCCTCATTTTATTTTTAATGCCTTGAATAGTGTAAACAATTACATCGCTAAAAATGACGAAAAGGCAGCGAATAAGTTCTTGGCCAATTTCTCTAAACTGATGCGGATGGTGTTGGATTATTCGCAAAAAGATTTTATTTCTTTTGAAGAAGAAATTCATCTCATTGAACTGTATTTAGAACTGGAACATGCGCGATTTAGGGATAAGTTTGACTACGACTTTAATTGTGATGAAGACTTGAACTACAGCGTTGTAGAAATACCTCCAATGTTGATTCAACCTTTTATCGAAAATGCTATTTGGCATGGCTTGAGATACAAAAAGGGAAAAGGATTGCTAACAGTTAACATTGCAGAAGGAGAAGTCCACTTGAAAATCACGATTACTGACGACGGTATTGGCCGTGAGAAATCGAAAGCATTAAAGACAAAAAACCAAAAACAATATAATAGCACAGGCCTCAAAAATGTGGATAAGCGTATTGCTTTGATCAATGATATTTATGCTAAAAACTACGAAATTGAGGTAAGAGATGCTTATCCTGACAAGGAAGATGTTGGAACTTATGTTAGTATAAAAATTCCTATAGAATCATGAAAAAATTAAAATCCATCATTGTTGATGATGAGCAAGATAGTCGTGAGATTCTTAGGAATTACACCATGAAGTATACGCCTGTTGTTCAGGTTGTTGAAGAATGTAGTAATATTCAAGAAGCGAAAAAAGCGATTCAAAAACATCAACCCGATTTAGTGTTTTTAGACATTGAAATGCCTTATGGTAATGCATTTGATCTACTAGAACAACTTGATGAAATTGATTTCCAAGTTATTTTTATCACGGCCTTTAGCCAATATGCGATCCAAGCATTTAACCAATCTGCCGTTCACTACATCCTAAAGCCTTTAGATATTGATGAGCTAATTGTAGCCGTACAAAAAGCTCAAGAGCGTATTCAAGATGAAGCACGTATAAATCACACCCAAATTTTACTAGAAAATATAGCGTCTAAAAAATCTCAAAAGCAAAAAATCGCCTTACCGTTGATGGATGGTTTCGAAGTGGTCAAACTAAGCGACGTTTTATATTGTGAAGCCAACGACAATTTCACTAAGTTTCACTTTGTCAATGGAAAAAAGGCTTTAATCTGCCGAAAACTAAAGTTCTACGAAGACAACTTAAAGGAATACGGTTTTTGCAGAGTCCACCGCTCCCACTTGATAAACTTGGATTACGTCAAGCGTTATGTGAAGGGAAAGGGAGGCATGGTAGTACTTGAAAATGAAGTACAGATACAAGTTTCGAGTACTAGAAAACAAGCTTTTTTGGCACAGTTTAAATAAGATAAATTTTTTGAATTTACAAATTATACTATAGCCTTGGTTCAGATATTTCAATAAAGAGGGCAAAATGCGCTGAAAAAAAATAATCGACAAAAACACACAAAAAAACTGAACTAGACATATTCTACCCAAGCTTTTTAATGGGTTAAAAAACAGTATGTTATAATTAAATTTCTATGCTTCGAGCATTGAAAACCGCTCGTTTTTTCCAAACGCGAAGCGAAAAATGCACCTTTTTTTGAATACGGAATGCCCTTATCTTTGGAGTGTACTTAAAAACAAAGACAATCAGAATCCCAAATAAACAATTGATTGAACTTTGACTTGTTAAACCCTCAAATTACAAGACATGTTAAAATCAAAAACAATATTACTTGTTGCTACACTAGGAATGTTTGGTTCTTTAGCTTTTGGGCAATCGAACTTAGAAGATGACGAAAGACGACTTTCCCCAAGAGTCACTACAGCGCCTTCTTCTACGACTTATCATCAAAGAAGTACCGAGCGAACATTTGTAGAACCTACGTCTCTTTTTCGCAAGATTATCAATGCCATTGAATACGGGTTTATCGAAATCGTGACCATCGAAGGCAAAGATGAATTTAGCTTTCAACGACAGGATGACTAATCCTTATGCTAGGATTGTCCATTCTAGGGAAAACAAGGAATTATGCTCTTGTGTGACTTAAGTAAACCCTTAAACAAGAGCCTTTTAGTGCCCTAAAAAGATTTGATCATGAAAAATATCTCTATAGTATTTGCTATTTTTTGCTTGCTCTTTTTATTCTCTGCATGTGAAAAAACGGAACTTGTAGAACCCCAACTGCAAAATTCCATAGAATTTGAGCAAACGTATCGAATGGCACCTGATGATGCCGAGGTATCAAAAACTTTGACGAAGGATAAAGGTCATACGAATAGTTTGGCCACCTTTGTTGAGGGAGGTGGAGTCCAAGAAATTTCTTCTTCTCTTTGTACCATTGATATTTCGAAGGGAGTAGAAAATTCTCCAATCCAAAATCAGGTTATTAAAAGCATTCCGTAGCAAATCTATAAATACTGCTTTAACAACTCCAAAAACAACAAACTATTTAAGATATTTAAGATTGGTTTTAGCAGGTTGAAGGTGCAGCCATTTCTCTAGGAGAAGTGGACTGTGCCTTTTTTTATTAGTACAAGCTTGCTTAA
>JAHDHB010000041.1:14313-21557 GCA_020631545.1 Saprospiraceae bacterium
CGAGTTAAAAACACTCAAAAAACGTTAGGCTGATCATTCGTAATAAACCTTACGTACAAAACTTTTATTTCCCTTTTTTACACGGACATAGTACTTTCCCTTGGGTAATTTCGCTAAGTTGACCGAATGCACTGATTTTTCAGGTAGCGTTAGTTCATAGCTTCGAATTTCCCGTCTTTCCTCATTGAGTAAAGTAAAGGTTGACCGTCCAGAAGAGGTAATTTCCACGTCCACTTTGTCTTCTAGGACATAGCGGTGGATATAAATTTCTTTTTCGTAATAGACTTTTGCTCCAAAATCAGAAGTCGCTACCTTTTTAGTCCTTAAAGCTGTTGCTTCATTTTGAGCAAAAAGTCCAGTAACGAAGCATAAAAGCGTAGCTAAAAGCCAAGTTTTAATTTTCATGATTCACATAAGTTTGGGTTATGGGAGAAAACTCAACCATTTCACCAAGCATCAAATACCTTAAACATCAGTAGAGCAAAAAGTCTTTTACTCTAAGTCGTTTATTGATAAAATAAATTAATAACACACAATTTCTTGCCCTTCATTCCACTATATAATTTAAGTGATACGAGAGAAGACCAAGAAGGTTTAGTTTTTTCTATTTAAGTTTTTGGACCTGGCAAAATCCAATCAAAATTAAGCTATTTCTTGATTAATAAAAGAAAAAAGGACATTTTTTTGCATACAAAAAAAACAGGGTGCTTTGATGTTGCCTATTCTTTCTCCTTTTTCAAGCATTTTTAACAGTCGTTTACGTTGTCTAGAATTTATGAGTAGTACAACTAGGGTAAATCTTCTAGGAAATTTCAACACTACGCTTTACCTTTGAGGTATCGAATTTTGGTTGTTGAGCTACAAAATAATGTGTGTTTGAGCAGGAGAGTGAGATAAGTGCCACAAGGACGCCTATAGTCGTAAAAATTCAGGAAGAATTACATTCTTAGAGGTCCCACAAGACGGGATAACCTTACTTAGAAGTTAGATTTTAGTTGCTTCTAGCGTCTACCACTTCAATCAGCACCGCATTTTTTTAAATAAAAACGTTGCAAAACCACAATCTTTATCAAAAACCCAAACCAAACTATGGAAGGATTCATATTTATCGCCGTTATTCTTAGCATTTTTTCTGTTTTCATTGCGGTAAAAATCAAAAACAGAAAAGTAAGAGATTTTGAACATGATGACCAACCGCAAGGAGATACCCGCTGGGGATTAATTGCGATATCATTAATCCCTGGTTTCTTTATTGGTGCATTGATGGCTGGATTTTATGAAGGTCTGGGCGTTATTGAAAATTCAGAAGCCTTTAGTCCTAGCTTTTTTATTTTTGTGAGTATTGGCTCTATTCTTTCCTATTTTGCTTTGGATCGAATTTTTAAACGGTAAGTTATTAACCCAACGCACATAGGCTATACCGCAAATGTGCGTGAGAGCTTGAGTGTGCCTAAACATTTCGTTATCAGCACTAAGTAGGTCTTTGTTCCTTCAAGTGAATATCCTTGAAATTACAGGTCTATTATTGTGTGGTGTATCACCACTCAACTATAATTTACTTGCCCAATGCTGGTCGCCTAATCCATCACAATACAATAATGAACAACACGTTCATTTTTATTTTATGGAGTATAGAAAATCATGTAACCTAACACTACCTTTTGCAGTAGAATACTAAGGCGAATTTGAATAGAAACAATCCAAGATGAAAGACACTTTTCCTTCGTCCTTCTTGCAAAAACAAACAGCTTATGTTAACTAAAAAAGATAAAATAGTACTTCGAGGAGAGCTTTTCCGTCATTTAGATGGATTGGTCATCGCTCCTACTGCTTTTGCCTTGAAAAAGCGAGGCGTTTTAGACGAAATTTTGCAAAAAAAGGGGGCTACCTTATCGGTATTGACGGAAAAATTTGAAGCAAATGAAGGTTATCTAAATGTAGCCTTGCGAATGCTTTGCTCGCAAGGATGGTTGAGTTATCAAGTAAATGAAAAAGGAGAAATCGCATATGGTTTGTTGCCCAATAGTACGTTTGCTTTTGGCTTAGTTGATTTATATCAAGATGTTTCGGAGCTTCTAGCCTTATCAGGCAAATACCACAAGCGGAAATTTGAATTAGCACCATTTCGTTTGTTGGAAAAAATCATGAAAAAATACCGAGATAATTATGGTTTAGTACTTTCAGAAAAGGAGGAAGAACGTTTTGTACAAGAGCAAGTCTTGAAGCATATTGAAAGTTTTATCGTCGGTCCTACTACGGTTATACTTGGAATGGGAGGAATGTTTCACAAGTACTTTATGGAGGCATCTTTCCGAGCAGAGGAATACCATAAAGATCCAGAAAGCTTTCGTAAAATACTGGATTTCTTAGCGTTCTTGGGTTGGTTTGTGGAAAGAGACGGCACGTATCGATTTACCGATAAAGGATTATTTTTTGCTAAGAGAGCAAGCGCTTACGGCGTAACGGTGTCTTACCAACCGATGTTTCGTAAGGTAGAAGACTTAATTTTTGGCAATGCCAATGCTTTGTGGGAAGTACCGGAAGGTTCTCCTGAAATTCACGTAGATCGAGCCATGAACGTGTGGGGAAGTGGCGGCGCACATTCTACCTATTTCCGCAAAATAGATGAAGTTATCATCGACTTATTCAATCGCCCAATAGAAGAACAACCCAAGGGTATAGCAGACATGGGATGTGGCAATGGAGCATTTTTGAAGCATATTTACGAAGTCGTAGAACAACGAACTTTACGAGGGAAAATGTTGGATGAGCACCCCCTTTTCCTTGTTGGTTCCGACTTCAACCAAGCAGCTTTGAAAGCGACAAGGGCAACCTTGATTCAAGCAGACATTTGGGCTAAAGTGGTTTGGGGAGACATTGGCCGACCCGATATACTAGCGAAAGATCTCAAGGAGTTCTACGGCATTGAATTAAAAGAACTTTTAAACGTCCGAACCTTCCTTGATCACAATCGTATTTGGTCTGATCCTCTTGTACTTACAGCAGGACGAAAAAGTGAGTCTACAGGAGCATTTGCCTTTAGAGGCAAGCGTATTTCGAATGAAGAGGTAGAAGATAACCTACTAGAACATTTGAAAAAATGGACACCTTACGTAGAAAAATTCGGGCTATTAGTGATCGAACTGCATACGCTAAATCCCAATATCACCGCCAAGCACATCGGAGAAACGGCTGCTACCGCCTACGATGCTACCCACGGTTTTTCTGATCAATATATCGTTGAACTAGAAGTTTTTAAAAAGATAGCTGAAGAAGCGGGCTTGCCTTCCGACACTCAATATTTCTCTAAATTTCCTAACAATGAATTGGCCACAGTGAGCATTCATCTGTTAAAAGGAAAATAAGTGCAAGTTGTGCGTTTACTCCGAGTATGAAACGCTTGCGTAAAAGCATCATACTTCTTAAATCTTACATCATATTCACCCCTTCAAAAAAGTATTCACCAATTGATGAAAATGGTGAACCCCTTGTTCCATGGTAGGAGAAAAACGTCCTTTGGTATAAAAGCGTGATTGAATCCCTTTTTGAACCTGTTCCACCACCGCCTCATCTTCCATTTCTGTATTATCCAGATTATGTACCGTTTGGTCAAATTCTGCATCCTCGAAACGATAATTTCGGAAGTGAATAGCCGTTTTATCAATAGATAAAGGTCGGACAATGTTCAAGGATAAACCCCAAGGATAAAAATTGAACATAAGATTCGGAAATACCCAAAAATAGTAAGCATAAATCCGTTTTCCATAATCAACCGAGCCTTCTGGTATGTCAAAACAAGGTTCTCCCTCCTTGGCAACACCTAATTGTAGATTAGAAAAAGGAAATAGCTCATAAGTATAAGCACCAAAGTCAAGTGCTTCATTCAGTGCAGGATGGACGTAAGGTATGTGAAATCCTTCTAGAAAATTATCACAATACAAAGCCCAATGAGCATTCACTTCATAGTCCTTCGAATGTTCAGGAAACAACTTTAAACTATCTAGTGGCATCCAGCCTATTCGATCCAGCATAGCACCAAAAACCTCATCAAAAGAGTGCTTCGGCGCAAGAGAGGCAAAATGCAAAGGCCCCAGTTTGCCATGCGAAAGATTTGCTAAATTATCCTTTTCGGTAGGGAAATTCTCGACACATTCGAATTCGGGCATAGACCGAAATTTGCCATCCAATCCAAAGCAACGACCATGATACCCACAGCTTAAAACGCGTTTTTGACCAGGTTCCGTAACTAGGATATTACCCCTATGGGTACAAACATTGGATAAACAATTCAGCGTTCCCTTATGATCACGCGAAAAAAGCAGCGGTTCCGGCAAGGTAGGACTTAAGAATTCAAAAGGATAAACCGAACCTTTCTTCGCGATGTCTTTTGCATCACAAGCTACTTGCCAGCTAGGGGCAAAAATAGCTTCTTTGGCAGCTTCAAAAACCGCTGGATCCTTATAAAAGGAGGTCGGTAAAGTTGCCGACTTTTTTATGTCAGCATCAATATAGGCTTGTTTCATGACTAAAGAGGAGTATAATTTTTGTGAAGGCCAAAGTTAAGTTATAAACTTGTAAATTAACCTTTTTTAGAGGGCTAGAAATTGAAAAAAAATGAGTAAAATATAGCTTCGAAAAGCGACTAAACAAGGCCAATAAAAGAAATACTTTGGAAGCTGTGATATAATTGTTATTTTTGCCCTGCTTTTTACTATTAATCAGAACCGCAAAGGCGTATCGACGATAAGCAGAATGAAGCAATGCCTTGATACTTAAAAACTAATAGGCAAAAAAAGAATCGTTCCTAAAAGAAAAGCCAGTTTTAAAACCTAACTTTTGGATAATTCCCTTCTTTTTATGGTGTTTTTTCTGCTAAACTCCTTGCTGTTCATTAAAAAAATAAGAATTTATTCACCATGAGTAAACAAAAAATCACGATTGCCGACGGGAAATTGAATGTACCCGATAATCCTATTATTCCTTTTATTGAAGGTGACGGTATTGGACCAGACATCTGGGCTGCTGCTTATCGCGTTATTGATGCAGCAGTAGAAAAAGCCTACGGCGGCAAACGAAAGATTGAGTGGAAGGAAATTTATGCTGGACAAAAAGCACACGACAAATTCGGCGAATGGTTGCCTGAAGCTTCCTTGGATGCTATGCGTGAATACCTTGTAGGAATCAAAGGGCCTTTGACTACACCTGTCGGTGGCGGTATCCGTTCACTAAACGTGGCTATTCGTCAGCGTTTGGATTTATTCGCTTGTGTACGACCAGTTCGTTACTTCGAAGGTGTTCCTTCTCCTGTCGTTCATCCTGAGTGGGTTAACATGGTTATCTACCGTGAAAATACAGAAGATATCTATGCTGGAATCGAGTACTTACACGGCACACCAGAAAATGATAAAGTCAAGAAATTCTTGATGGAAGAAATGGGCGTTACCCAAATTCGTTTCCCTGAAACGGCTTCTATCGGTGTCAAGCCAGTATCTGTACAAGGTACAGAGCGCTTGGTAAGAGCTGCTATTAACTACGCTTTAGAAAATAATTTGCCTTCTGTCACCCTTGTACACAAAGGCAACATTATGAAATTTACCGAAGGTAAATTCAAAGCTTGGGGTTACGAACTAGCCGAAAGAGAGTTTGGGGATAAGGTATTTACTTGGACCGAGTACGACCGCATTGCTGCTAAAGACGGCAAAGACGCTGCAAATAAAGCGCAAGATGAAGCACTTGCTGCCGGCAAATTACTCGTAAAAGATGCCATCGCTGATGCTTTCTTACAGCAGATTTTGACACGTCCAAAAGAGTATTCTGTTATTGCTACCTTAAACCTTAATGGCGACTACATCTCTGACGCTCTTGCTGCTACGGTTGGAGGTATTGGTATCGCTCCGGGGGCAAACATCAATTACCAAACAGGTATTGCCATGTTCGAAGCTACCCACGGCACAGCTCCTAAATACACGGGACAAGACAAGGTGAATCCTAGTTCTGTCATCCTTTCTGGTGTCATGATGCTAGACTACATGGGCTGGAAAGAAGCTGGTGAGTTGATCGTAAAAGGTATCGAAGGTGCCATTGGCAAAAAACGTGTTACCTACGATTTCCACCGCTTAATGGAAGGCGCTACGAAGTTAAAATGTTCTGAATTTGGTAGTGAGATCATTGCCAACATGTAATGTTAGTTGAGAGTTAGGAGTCAATAGTGAAGAGTTGTTTTTGCTGTTTATTCCTTGAACAATATATGTAATAAAAAGCCTAGGATGATTGTCATTCTGGGCTTTTTTATTTGGGCAGCTAATCCCGCCATCCGTTTGTATTCGCCACTGCTTCAGGCGGTTCAGCTAAGGGCTGTGCCCGTCTTCCTAAACGTCAGCCAGCCACAGCCCTAGCTTCACACCCCTTCATCAGCACCTCATATCACTTCTGTCGGGGCTGCAACTCCCTTAAAATCAAGCCATAAGCGTTCAGTTGAAAGGCCAGTTGATTCAAGAGAATAGCCTAAACTAAAGCCAAACCAAGTAAATTGGTAGAGACCAGTTTAAGCTCAGTTCCTTGTACATGGCTAAAAACTAATTTCCAAAATGGCGATTTAAAGTAGTGTAAATCCTTTAGGCTTTTGTTATATTGTAATGACGATCTAGGAACAGAGCCACTAGGTAAGTCTATCCAACACATTGGACATCAATTATTAACTCAAACAGAACAGACATGTTAGGAGAAGTACAACGTAAAAAAATACAATACTTGTTTAATATTTTTGATGTAAACAATAACGGCGTATTGGAAGAGTCCGATTTTAAGGTAGGCTTTATTAAACTTGCTGAAACTGCAACCGTTCCTCGTAGAGGAAAGGTAGCATGGCGTCTTTGGTGGCGAAGCCTACGTACCTTCGCAGATGATGATAAAGACTTCGAAGTCAATGAAGTCGAATTTCATCGTTGGGCAGAAGGTATCGTACGTAACTTGAGTTTGACAAGAGAAAATCAAACCGTCAAAACCTTTAAGAGGAGTCTAGAAGCTATATACGATTGCATGGACGTAGAAAAAAATGGCTTTATCACCAAGGAAAATTTCCAAGCCTTACTCGACACCTTCAAGTTGAATGCGGAAGGAATAGACGTCTTTGGTAAATTAGATGCCAATCACGATGGAAAAATTTCTAGAAAAGAATTTCGGGAATCTGGCATAGCCTTTTTTATGAGCAACGAAATCGATACGCCAGGGAATTATATCTGGGG
>JAHDHB010000042.1:0-11230 GCA_020631545.1 Saprospiraceae bacterium
TTGGGACGAATTACCGAATTCCGCGCTTTTATGGTGATAAAGCGGATTTTGGGGATATGGATATCCTACTTTCTACTGCCGTAGAAGAGGCTGGAAAGAACTGGAGGGAGAAAATTCTCAATGATTTGAAGGTAGAGCGTTACAAAACGATACGCGGAGTACTCAGTATCGAGTATGAAGGACTACAAGTTGATTTTTTCTTGAAGGAAGAACGCTATTTCTTATCGACCTACCACTTCCTTTGCTTCAATGATATTGGGAATATTATTGGTAAAATGTTTCGGCGTTTCAACCTCAAATATGGTGAGCGAGGTCTAGAGTATGTATTTCGTCGAGCAGATGGGCACTATGTAAAAGATATACCTGTCTCCTTGGATTTTCAAAAAATCTATGCCTTTTTAGAGTTGGACTATTCCCGATGGGCAGAAGGATTTGAGAATAGAGAAGCGATGTTTGAATGGGCGATAGCTTCGCCTTATTTTTCTGTGTTACCCTATCAAAAACTGAGTGGTTCGATGGAAAAACGCATGAAAGAGCGTACAACAATTCAGCGATTTGTAGAGTATCTAGAGGAAAATAAAGTTACTAAAACGTATAACTTCCATGAAGACAGAGATGCTTATATCCCTATGATTAATGCTTATTTCCCTGAAGCCCAACTCTTAGAGAAAATTGAAGACGAGAAGCGACGAGAAGCGTATTTGCTAGCACTAAAGCAGAAGTACAACGGCAAGATTATCATGGAGTTACTTCCTGAATTGAAAGGGAAAGTACTTGGTGAGTTTATCCAAGCATTTCAAGGACAGTTTGAGGATCATGAGGAGGCCTTGTATGGTATGAAGGCGGAAGAGATTCGGGAGAGGATTCTGAGGTTTTATGAACGTAGTTTTTGTTAATTTTGGAAAGGAAAAGGGAATTAATAAATTTTATCAATTCCCTCCATTTTATTGCTGAGCACAGTTAGTTTGTTTTCTCGCTTAAGTTCTTCTCCATAAGTAAGCCTACTAGTGGAAATTGAACCCAAAATGAAAAATAAAAAAACGTTAAGTACCAATATTTTGTAATGAAGGACATGTCTTGCTCTCCCAGAAATCCAATAATGTAAATAATGTCAAAAATTAACAAAGGTACCGTCAAATATAAGGCAAGCCATAAGGAGTTTTTGAAATATTCTTTATCCAAAAACATCTTTTTAATCAAATAAGTGCCAAGGGGAAAGTATACTACAGTGACAAGCGCACAAATGATGAATTTGTTATTAAAACTCCAGCTTTGGTAATAATCAGGCAACCCAACTATTACAAAAAAAGCCCAAGTAATAAAGCTCATGAGAAACAAGCTAATATGCGTTTTGAACGATAATTGGTTCATACATCTTTATTCAAAAAAAGACAATCCATATAGCAGACTGACTTACTCTATCACTTTAAAAGTAGTCCTTCTATTAGCCTGATGCTCATCTTCGGTACAATCCGAGCATTTACAGGTAATTGCAGGAGATTCCTCGCCATAACCCACAGCAGCCAAGCGATTAGCCTCAATTCCCCTAGAAATCAAGTAATCTACTGCCGATTGGGCACGTTTTTGAGATAAAGTCTTGTTATAAGCATTATTTCCCCTACAATCCGTGTGAGAGGATAACTGAATACGAATGGTCGGATTTTGCTGCAAAATGGTGATCAAACGATTCAACGAAGGTTCAGCATCAGGACGGATATACCATTTATCGTAATCGTAGTAGATATCTTCTAAGGTAATTTCCTTGTTTTTGAAGATCTTATCAAGCACTAACTCTACGGTATACACGCGCTTAGGATTATCAGGATCTTTCTCATCTACTGTCAAGTAAGTGGATTTCGTGAAGTAGCCTTCCTTGGAAGCAGTGATGGTGTAGCGCGTACTTTCCGTTACATTCGTGGTGAAATTTCCTTTTTCATCAGAGTCCAAGACGATTTTTTGAGAAGGCGCACTTACGAAGATTTTTGCTCCTTGCAATGGCTGAAAACCAAGTACTTTACTATTAGGATCTTCAGGATTTCCATACATTTTTTCTAGTACGGTTCCATTGAGTATGAACTCATAAACAATTTCAGGCGTAGGTGCAGGTTCTTCCGATGGGGGAGGGGGCTGTTCTGGTTCTATTACAACAGGCGGTTCTTCTACCTTTTGCTTAGAAAAACGGTAAATATCGTCCTTCCCTTGGCCATCTAAGCGAGTAGAACTGAAATAACCGATGGCTTCCGTATCTTCTGGTAAATCTTTGGTATCTAGAACTAAAGCGAAATCATCATTCCCCGAATTCATAGGCGGTTTTAAATTCTCCACCTTTTTAAATTTCCCTTTTTTCCCTTTCGTGGCAAGGAATAAATCCAAGCCGCCCATACCGGGGTGTCCATTGGAAGCAAAATACAAGGAATCCCCTTTGACAAAAGGGAATTTTTCATCCCCCGCTGTATTCACATAGCGCCCTAAACTAGCAGGACTCGACCAACCATCATCCGTCTTTTTGACATAATAAAGATCCGCTTTTCCCATTCCTCCAGGCCGATTAGAAGAAAAGTACAAGGTATTATCATCTGCGAGGAAAGGATGTGCAAAATTAAAAGCACCTGAAACGAAAGGCATAATCTTAGCATTCGTCCAAGTCCCATCAGGCTTTTTCTTGCTGAATAGAATTTTGCAATAATCCACCCCTTTTTTCTGATCAGAGCCACAGCGCGTGAAGTAAGCAGCGGTGTAGGTACTGTTAAAACTTATCGTTCCCTCGTTATATTCAGTATTCAAAGTCTCGGAAAAGCTTGTGACCTCGCCAGACTCTAAATTGACCTGAAATAAATCGGAGAAATCAACACCTGTCCACTTATATTCCTTTTTCCCCGCACTCAATTCTCGGTCTGAAGTAAAAACAAGGGTATTATTTTCATAAATGCTAGGCGCATAATCGGCAGCCCCAGTATTAAAATCTAGTTTTTCAACAGCATAAGGACTGTCCTCTTTTTTAGCCAACCAATCGGCCACCATCTTGCAGGTTTCAGATTCCTTCTTGTATTTATCCAGTTCTCCCGTCAATTGTCCTACCTGCTTAAAAGCATCGGCCGCCGCCGAATAATCCTCGTTTTTCTTGAGCGCATAAGCATAAGCCATCAGCGCCTTCACCCCATAGTTATTATCATAAGCCTTTTTATACCAGATCGTTGCATTGCCATTGTCATTTATTCTTTCGTAAGAACGACCGGCCAAATAGGCTTTCTGCCCCTTCTCTTTCCCCGATTTCGTTTTCCCAAATTCCTTTGTCAACATATCTGCCGCCACGGAATATTGCATACGTTGATAAGCGGTAGTCCCATCCTTTATACGCTCAGGATAAGCACAGGAAGCAATTAGCAGAATTGAAAACCAAAAACTTAGCAATTTATACTTGCTCATAGACTTTTATTATAGCTTGAAAACATAGTACATAAGATGGCTACGCCATTAGCTATCGTGGATAACTGCGGCTCCGCCGCCATAGTACTAATTATAACGCGAAAGATACTAAATTAGTGCCTAATTTTTTGAAAAAGGTGGGATTATAAGTTGCGATGGACTAGTGGGTTTAGATTTTAGCTATTTCCTTAGGGGAAATTCAATTGCCAATTCCCCACTCCCGTTACAAAAAAATAATTTATGCATTGTCCTTCTACAACTTACCTTTCGAAAAGAAAAACAAATCCTACGATATTGCGAAGTTCTTTTAATGACAATTGATTTATTAGTCTTGGTTTGCGTGTTGGCGTGAAAATTTAGTTTAGTTTGAATTCCGATTTACGCCATTCAAGTTTCCATTTTGCCGTTTATACACTTTCCCTTGCTATATTACCCAATTCGAATTACCTTGTAGGAAATTTTAAAATAACCTCTTATGAAACGAATTACTGTACTTTTAGCATTATTAATTTTTAGTCAAGTTTGTATTGGACAAGAAACGGCTAATTTTAAGGACGACATTGAAGATCCTCATCAATTTACTGGAGGTGTTAGTATTACGCCAAAATTAGCTATTCAATTTCTAGAGAACAAAGAATTACTAGGAGCTAAATCCATCTTCGGACTAGGCATTTCGGGCGATTTTTATTACCAACCAGTTAATTTTTTTACGTTAAAAACGGGCTTGGGGCTCAACTATTACGGGGCCTATGGAGAAAGAGATTATTCGCTCCTCTTTGGTTGTGACAATGTAGGTGGCGTTTCAGATCCTTTTAATTCCTTTACGGAGACTCAAGCTAGAACGCTTTATTTAGGCATTCCAATCGAAGGTCGAATAAAACTTGTAGGGGATGAAAATCATCTATTTACCTCGGTAGGTGTTGAATCTTGGTTGCGGATTTTGACCAAAACTAGAACTAAAATTCATGAATGTGGTATCCCTTCTACAGGAACAGGAGCTGTTGCTGGTAAAATAGTAAATCAACGGCAAGGTTTGGTTTTATTAACGTATGGATTGGGGTATGAAATTGGTTTAAATCAAGGCAGAAGTTTGTTTTTTGAACCACGATTGGAATATTCTTTAACATCACCTTTTAGCAATCCAGATGCTAATTTGAGTACTTTTAGTGAGAATAAATTCCTTAACCTTGGTTTGCGTATTGGGATGAAGGTTTAAAAGTAAAACCAAATCTCGCTTATACACTAGAATCCTCCGTTCATACATTTTTACTTGCCTTAGTGTCTCCTTTCAGCTATTTTGTAAGAAAATTAAAAATTCCCTCTTATGAAACGATATTCTTTACTGGTAGCAATTTTATTATGTAGCCAATGGTGTCTTGGACAAGAAAATGTCGATGCTGAAGATGAAATACTTCCCTCGGAATTAACTTATGGCTTTAGCATAACGCCTAAGGTTGCAGTGTTTATGCCAAACTATTATGAGAAACGTGCTCCTCTACCTACTTTTGGGCTTGATGTCTCAGGTGACCTATATTATGGTTCGCCCTCTTCCTTTTTAAGTTTAAGAACAGGTCTTGGTTTCGTGTATTACTCGATGTATGGAGCAAGGGATTATTCTTGGTCAATGGTTTGTAATGTAGGAGGAGATAGAGAGCCATCCTATCCGTATTTAGCACCAAAAGTAAACGCACTTTACCTTGGAATTCCGCTTGAAGCTATGTTTAAAATGGTGGGGAAGGAAAATTTTCTATATTCCTCCTTAGGTATGAAATCTTGGCTACGATTATTTTCTCAAACCAAAACAAAGTCGCATGAATGTGGTGCGTTTAATCCTACTACAGCCTCTATTTCTTCTGCACCGAGCAATCAGCGGAAAGGACTTCTATTGTTGACCTATGGACTTGGATATGAATTGAAATTAGCAGGTCAACGAAGACTAATGATAGAGCCTAGACTGGAATATCAACTTGTTAATGTATTGAAAAAAAGTGTGTCTTCTAGGAGCTTTGCTAATCCTTTTAACCCTCATGATTTTCTGAATATTGGTTTACGCGTAGGACTTAAAATCTAATTTTATGTAAGATTAAAGGATTTTACGTTCTCCTTTTTTAAAAAAAACAGGCTGCTTGAAAAATATCAAGCAGCCTGTTTTTATTTCAAAGACAAGCAAAAAGCCTATCTAAATTTCTAGTAGATTAGAAGCGTACATTACAAGATAAGTTGAACATAGCACCTAATTGGCTGAAGTGGTAGCCATCATAAGTCATTGTAGGATAACGTTGGTTGAACGTAATCAAGTTCGACTGATTTTGTGTAGCAGCAGCGTCAGCAAGTATAGCTTCTCCGTCAGCGTCTAGAGCAGCAAAATTCCATTTTGGAAGGATGTTGAAAATGTTATTAGCATTGAAAGCTAAAGTGATTTTGTCATCCATCAAACGGTAGCTCAAACCTAAATCAGTAACTACTTTAGTAACGAATTCTATTTGTAGTCCTCTGTCCATTCCTGCATTACGGAACTTCGTAGGGCCGAATAAAGTATTACCTAAAGTAACGGTAAAGTCTTTGATATTATAATCAATACCTAAGATACCTTTGAATTTTGGACGAGAAGTAAACATCAAGGCTTCTAGTGTAGGATCAACAACAGTTTGTCCAGAGTTTTCGATAAGCTCAGGATTACGTACGTCACCAATTCGTTGATTTTCAATTGTATAGTTGGCGGAGAGGTTGAAGTTCATTTGACCAGGACCAACAGCTACTCTACGGTAATTTGCAACAAAATCAACACCAGAAGTACGCGTATCCATGGCATTAGAGAAGTAATTTACAGATACAATACCGAAATCATCTAATAAAATATCTAATGGGTTCGTAGCATCGCCAGTGCGACCTACTGTATTTCCTAAGATAATTCTATCGTTAACACGAATGTTGTAGTAATCGGCAGTAAGACTAAGGTGATCATTTACTCTGGCACCAACACCTACTGTAAAGTTCAATGATTTCTCAGCTTCTAATTGAGGTACACCCAATAATTTTGCTTGAGGAGAAACGTTATTTACTAATCCTTCTACTTCAATACCTCCACCAGGAACGAAGCTATATTGTGTCTTTTGTACATAAATTTGGTGCAAAGAAGGAGCTCTAAATCCAGAAGAAACTGAACCTCTTAAAGTCATCTTGTCATCTAGGAATTTGTAGCGTGAGCTAGCTTTCCAAACAAAGGCATTTCCAAAATCGCTATAGTTTTCTAAACGTACTGTACCATTGATTAAGAAGTCTTCAGTAATGTCAACACCTAAATCGAAGTAACCACCAAAGTTGTAACGGTTAAATTTGTTTGAAACATCAGAAGTATTTCCAGCAAAAGAATCTGCTCCACCTTGTGCGTAAGAAGCAGTATCACCTTCGATGATTTCAAAGTTTTCTGTACGGAACTCAGAACCGAAACCGATGCTGATGATATCATTTAAAGCTTTTGTGATATCGATGTTTCCTACATTGTGAGAGAAAGCTGTACCGCCTGGCTTGAAGTTGATAGGACTAGCTTTTCCTAGGTTGTGGTTAACGGTATTATTAACGCTATAAGTCTGTTGGTTTCCTCCAGTCGTGAAACTAGCATCAGAAATCCATCCATTTTTAGTCGATCTAAAACCAACTGTACCGTTATAATCATTCAAATCACCTTCAAAAGTAGGCAAATAACCAAGGTAAGGTTGGCCAGGTTCAGTCAATAAACCATAGTCGGTAGTTCTCCAGTAAGGTGTACGATAGTTTGCAAAGCTGTTTACTTTTTTATAAACGTAAGCAGCATTGTAGTACATTTCTAGATTTTTATTCACATCAATTCCTCCATTAACAAGGAATTTGGCAGCAGTAGTTTCAGGAGAACCGTTGATATTTCCTGCATCTGGTTTTAATGCAAGAAAGTCATTTACTTCTTGGATAGCTTCTGCGCTACCATCAGTAAAGTCCGCAATTTCACCTTCAGCACTTACCGTTCCTGGGCGATTAGCTAAAGTCACTTTGGATACATCAACAGTATAGTTCAAGAAGCCATTTTCTCCCGTGCTTACACCGTCATTGACGCTTAGGCCAATCAAAGCACCGTCACCTTTGTGTGTGATACCTGTGCGAAGAGTAAAAGAACCCAAATCAGCATCATCTTTAAGGATAATGTTCATTACTCCAGCAATAGCGTCAGAACCATACTGAGCAGAAGCTCCATCTCTCAAAATCTCTACACGCTCAATAGCATCGGTAGGAATCGCAGAAATATCTGCACCACTTTCTCCTTTACCTGGAGATGTTTGTGTATAAATCAAAGAACTAGAGTTCTTACGTTTACCGTTGATTAAGACCAAAGTACGACTAGGTCCCATATTACGGATTTCATAAGGGTCAAGTAATGCAGTTGCATCATTTACAGGCGTCTGTACCGTGTTAAAAGAAGGAACGCGGTATTGTAGTCCTTTGTCAAAAGTAGTTTGTCCAGTAGATTGTAATTCTTTCGCAGACAAAACATCAACAGGAAGAGGTGTACTTGTAGAAGAACGTGGCGCAAGGCGTGTTCCTACTACAATTAATTCGTTTAAAACTTCAGCATCTTCACTCATAGTAATATCCCATGTCATTCGCTGACCTTCAGTAAGCGTGACCTCACGTTTTTGGTTGGCATATCCAGTATAACTTACTGTAACGGTGTAGGTACCTGCACCTAAATCAAGAGAATAGTTACCGTCAATATCAGTAATTACACCTCTATCACCAGGCGTAGCAACGACGTTTGCACCGATAACTGGGCCATCTGCACTAGTAATTTTCCCCACTAACTGAGCATTCATTGAAAATGGTGCTACTAGCATCAGGAAAAGAACAATAATCGAAAATTGTTTCATGTAAACAGGTTTGTATGAAAAAAAAAGTGTTTGGGAAGTCGATGTCTTTATTTACCTAAATGATTAACAACGTTAAGTAATAATCCATCTCGACCCGTCAATTCTAGCAGCAAAGTTACTTATATTTCCCATAAATTATACGCTTTTTTGAAAATCGACTTTCCAAGGAATGTAATTTCGATAGTGTGTGTTATTTTTTATGTGTTTTTACTTGATTTGAAGAGAGCGTAATATTGACAATGTTGTTTTTTATCGTGATTTGCGTTTCTCCTTTTTTTGTAAAATTAGAATAAATGTAAATTCCATTGTAGTTTTTTTTAGGGTTACAAGTCAAAGCGATAAATTTCAAAGGCTCTTTTTTCGCTTTATGTCTATGATAAAGAATGTTTGTTTATGCTCAGATGTTTACATAAGATTGTAAATCTTATTAATTTGGTGGCTGTGTGGGAGGCATTCTTTTTGTGAAAAATCCTCTAGCTAAAAGCAAATCTTTATCAATAAAAATGTAATTTTGCACTCAAATTTAGAGGTTTTAAGACTTTTTGGTATTTCCTCATACATCTGATTTGTCTAAGCTTCGATTCGTCTACTTACAGGTAAGGAGAGAAAGAGTTTGTAAATTCTGCTAAGCATTTAGCAGATGCTTTGCCATTTTTATTGTGTTTAGCAAGCTGTTTTTTCTCTGAAATCTAATTATTGAATTTACCCGAAAAATAGTATCGCCATGAATCCAAGATCTTACCCGATCCTTCGGATGTTATTCTTGTTTATAACATCTTTTTGCTTTTCTATTTCGCTAGTAGCCCAACAAACAAATGTATTATGGCATGATGTTGCCGAAACCTCTGTTGATATACAGGGAGAAAGACATATTGTGCCTAAGGTTTATCGTACCATTGGCTTAGACATAAAACGCTTCAAAAGTATTCTAGCCAAAGCTCCTCTTGAATCTGTTAATACTAGGAATTCATCGAACATGATTGTTCCTTTTCCTATGCCTGATGGCAGTTTGCAGAAATTCAGAGTCGTTGAATCTCCCATCATGGAACCCGCACTTGCGGCTAAATTCCCTTTTATTAAAACTTATTTAGCCGTTGGTATTGATGATCCTACGGCCTCTATGAGGTTTGATATTACACACAAGGGATTTCATGGATTAATTCGTTCTACTTCAGGAGTCACCTTTATAGACCCAATTAGTACTGGCAACACAGATACGTATATCGTTTACTACAAAAAAGATTATATAACTAACAAGATGTTCGCTTGTGGTGTAGAGACGCTAAGGAAAAAGAATCCGCAGCCGTCTAGCAATAAGCTAAACAATTTTTCTAATGGTGAAAATCTTAGAACGTATAGATTGGCTTGTGCTGCTACTGGAGAGTATACTGCTTTTCACGGTGGCACGGTAGCTGATGGTCAAGCAGCAATTGTTACTACTTTTAATAGAGTAAATGAAGTCTACGAAAACGATTTGGCTATCCGTTTTGTACTTGTTGCGAATAATGACCAGTTGATTTATACCAATGGGGCTACAGATCCTTTCTCAAATACGAATGCTGGAGCTCTAATTGGAGAAAGTCAAACAGAGATTGATGCGAATATAGGAAATGCAAATTATGATATTGGCCATACCGTGAGTACTGGTGGCGGTGGCCTCGCTGGCTTAGGTGTAGTCTGCCGTACAGGGCAAAAGGCAAGAGGTATCACTGGAAGTGGAAATCCAATTGGAGATCCATATGACATTGATTATGTAGCACATGAGGTGGGGCATCAATTTGGAGGAAATCATACCTTTAATGGTAGTGCAGGTGCTTGCTCTGGTGGGAATAGAAATGGCAGTACGGCTTATGAGCCTGGTAGTGGAGCCACAATCCAAGCTTACGCAGGTATTTGCTCACCTCAAAATCTTCAAAGTAATAGTGACCCTTATTTTCACGGTATTAGCCTAGAAGAAATGTGGAACTATTCTGTTCAAGGATCAGGAAACAACTGTCCTAACCTTACGCCTACAGGAAATACACCTCCAACAGCTTCAGTACCTATGGCGGTATCATTGACGATTCCTGCCAATACACCTTTTGAATTGACAGGAGCGGGATCCGATGTTGATGGTGATGCCATTACTTACTGCTGGGAAGAGTTCGATCTAGGTCCCCAAGGATCGCCGGATGCACCTTCTGGGGATGCGCCTATTTTTAGAAGTTGGACGCCAGTTCCTAATCCAGTTCGTACTTTTCCTCGATTGAATGAATTGCTGTTCAATACAATTGCCTATGGTGAATTGTTACCAACTTACTCTAGAACCATGAATTTCCGTCTTTCGGTAAGAGATAATCGTGCAGGTGGTGGTGGAATAAATTGTGCCGCTTATTCTTTCGATGTAGATGGTAATTCGGGGCCCTTTTTAGTAACGTCTCCTAATACCGCAGGTATTGTTTGGTCAGCAGGAGCACCTGAAATCGTCTCTTGGGATGTTGCAGGTACAGATACTGCACCAGTAAGCTGTTCAAATGTAGATATTCTATTATCGACTGATGGAGGATATACTTATCCTGTAACGTTAGCGTCTAATGTACCCAACGATGGTACCGAAACGATTACCGTTCCAAATACGCCATCAACAACAGTAAGAATAAAGGTTGTTTGTTCTGGTAATATCTTTTTCGATATCTCGAATGAAAACCTAGAGATTCAATTCTCTGGCCCTGATTATGTGGTTAGTGTAGACCCTAGTGAAGTAAACGTTTGTGCTCCTGATAATGCAGTATATACCGTAGATGTAGCAGGATTTGGTGGCTTTAGTGGCCCAGTTCTACTATCTGCCACAGGACTTCCTTTTGGAGCGGTAGCTACTTTTGCAACAAACCCTGTTAATGCTTCTGCAACAACGACAATGACCATTT
>JAHDHB010000042.1:11240-21520 GCA_020631545.1 Saprospiraceae bacterium
GACTTGGTGCTGTACCTGCTGGTAGTTATACCATTGTGGTCGACGGTGTAAGTTCGCTTGGTATGCGTAATGGTAGCGCTATCTTAAACTTATTTGATGGAGCCCCTGCCACGACGAATACGAGTAGTCCTGCTTATGGCGCTTCTGGAGTCAGTACGACACCTTCATTTACTTGGAATCCTATTACAAGTGCGACTTCTTACGAAGTAGAAATTGCCTCAGATATTGATTTCTTAACCGTTATAGATATGGCTTCTGTTCCTACAGCTTCTTATACACTAGGAACGACCTTAACGAACAATACAATTTATTATTGGAGAGTTCGAGCTAATAATGATTGTGGAACAGGAAATTGGTCAGATGTATCTGTCTTCGAAACTGCGCCAATTTTGCCGTGTAGTGATGTGATTGTAGAAGGCGATTTTGAAGGTGGACCAAATTCTGCATGGGGAGAATCTTCTTCTAATGGGTATGTCATTGTAGATAATACAAGTGGAACATTCAACTCGGGTATTTTTTCCGCTTGGTTGGCTGGTGCAAATAATGAAGTTTCGACGGTTTCCCAGAATGTCACTATTTCACCTACAGCCACTACAGCGACGCTTACCTACTATTACTATATCTTTTCTAACGAAGCCCTAGGAGATTGCATTTATGATTATGCTTACCTTTATGTAGATGGCGCTATTGCCACCACCTATCCCTTATGTGCGGATAATAATACAACTGCTTACCAAATGGTAACTTTTGATCTTTCTCCATACATCGGTTCTACAATAGAGATTCGATTTCAAGCAGAAACAGATGCTAGTGTTACTAGTAACTTTTTCGTAGATGATGTAGCGGTGGAAGTCTGTGAGTCAGTTATGGCCTTATGCTCTGCTCCGATAGCACTACCTGCTCAATTAGGTGTATTTACCGCAGATATGGAATGTACGGATGCTGATGGATGGACGCATTACTGGAAGTCGGCGGCTATGGCACCAGCTACTCCTACTGATATAGTTTTGCTTTCTATTGAAAAAGATGGAACAGTCGATATCGAGCCTTCTCAAATAACCATAGGTGTTTCTGGAATTGGTGGAGCTAGTGATTTAAGTGGATTACCTTATGTCACGAATCCAGATGGCTGGTTTGTCATGAATCGTTTTTGGGATATTAATCCAACTGTACAACCTGGTCCTGGTGGAGTTAAAATTCGCTTCTACTATACTAAGGAAGATTATGACGGATTGAGTAATGCTGTAAGTAATTCACCAGCGGGAGGCTCAATTGCTGCTCATTCTGAATTGGTTTGTTATAAATTTGCTACAGGTTCTGGTATTAATCCTGATCCCGCAGCAATTCCCCCTCACGTAGGTGGAAACCTTACTAATTATTTAGAATTTGTAGGGGATTACCAGCCTTATTTTGCTCAACATCGATTTGAATATACGGTGTCAGGTTTTTCTGGCGGTGGTATAGGTGCTGGTGGCGGTGGAGCTGGAACTGGAGCATTACCAGTAGAGTTGATTTCTTTTGAAGGAGAAGCAACAGCGAAAGGGAATTTATTGGAATGGAGTACTGCTTCTGAAGTAGACAATGACTATTTTGATGTAGAGCATTCCCTGAATGGAAGAGATTTTCTAGCAATAACTCAAGTGGATGGAGCTGGATCGTCTAACGAGATTCTTGATTATAGTTACTTACATTCAAATCCAGAGATTGGCACCAATTTCTACCGTTTAAAACAGGTTGATTATGATGGTCGTACTTCTTATTCAGAAGTAATTTCCATAAAAACGACGAAAAGCTATGCTTTTGATCTTAGCCCTAATCCTGTAGAAAATATATTATCCTTGAATTTTGAAACCTTAGATGCAGGAGAAATCAAGGTGACTATTTATGATGTTGCAGGTAAAGTCATTCGTGAATTCCAGCCTCAAGTAGCTATAGGAAGAAATACAATTGTGCTTGATATTGAAGAACTAGCAGCAGGAACTTATTATGTGAATGTAGAGCAAGGATTGATAGGAGAAACGAAGAAAATGATTAAGCTATAGGCCTTTGTATAATCAACAATGGCAGGAAAGCTTAATTGATTTATATTGAGGGAGATAAACAAAGGGCACCTTAGAAATTAGGGTGTCCTTTGTCATTTTTAGCAAGATTCGATGAACGGTTTGACACAAGTAACCTTTTAAAGTATTTTGGGTTTAACAAATTTTTTTTAAAAAAAAACGATTGAAAATCTTACCTTTATAGGAATACTATCAGGAGCCCTAAAAAAATGTTATATAGACACCTATATAATACTCTATCTTTATTGTTAAAGAGTATTACCTAATATCTATTTTAACCATTTTAATAACACCTGTCCATCTTATGAAATTTAAAGTTTTACTTTCCTTTATCTTCCTCTGTTGGAGTTTGACCCAAGGACAAGCACAATCGACCGCTGAAGAGGTTTATACTATATTGCAAACAAAGTGTTTAGGATGTCATGAAGTAAATGCTGGCCAACCTACTCCAGCAGGTAATTTAGATTTATCGGGCACTCCAGCCCAAGTATATGCTAGACTTTTTGAGCAAGACCCCACCAATCCAGAAGCCCTATCTAAAAACTATAAACTCATCGATGCAGGATATCCAGATCGTAGTTTTCTATATCGAAAAATCAATGACGAACTTTATGCAGAAAGCATAATGTCGCCAGCAGAAGGCAATACAATGCCTAGTTACCAAAATCCTTTATCCGATCAAGAAAAAGAAATCATTCGTCAATGGATTTATTTTGGTGCACCTACCTCAGGGACGGTTGTTGATAAAGCAACTATTGACAGCTACTACACCAACGGAGGATTGCCAAGGGTCGCTCCTCCCCCTGCCCCTCCTGCTGGAGAAGGTTTTCAATTGCATTTGGGCTCCATTTTCCTTAGCCCTGGAGAAGAGCGAGAATATATCTACAAGTATGAACTTCAAAACGATGAAGCTATAGAAATTCAAAAGGTTGAAGCCGTTATGAATTCAGCATCTCATCACTTCCTATTTTTTAAGTTCAATGAGGGAGAAGATGCAGACGAAGATGAAGGATTAGAAGAAGTCACTACCCTCAGCACCATTACTGGAGATGCCATTGCTATCACAAACGATACAAAAATGATCGGTGGTTGGGCATATGATAAGCTTTTTGAGTTACCAGCCAACACGGGGTATAGTTGGGAAGATAGTCTCGTTTTAAAGTTTAACTACCACGTTAAAAACTATGATCCTTCTCAGATTATGCCTGCGGATGTCTATGTAAATATCTATACGCAACCCGTTGGAACTGCTGAAAAGGAAATGCGCTCTACTTTCGAACTATATAACCCTGGAGCCTTTGTTATTTTCCCTGGAGAACAAACCTTTACATGGAATTTAACCAATTTGCCCGATGCAGGATCGGAAGATTCTATACGACTTTGGTCTATTGCTGCCCATACTCATTCCTATGGAACAGACTTTGACGTTTATCTTCGTAATCCTGACGGCTCCAAAGGCGCTCAAATCTATGAAGGTTTCTCTAATTTTGATCATACCTTCAACCAAGGCTATTATTCATATGACGAGCCTCCGTTACGAATTATAGACGATTACATTTCTTTTAAAGAGGGCGATGGATTAATCTTAGAAGCTAAATATAACAATACTAGTGGAGGCATTTTGACCTTTGGCCTAACTACAGAAGATGAAATGTTTGGCGTCTTCCTCCAATATGTTGTTGATAAAAACATCACAACTGCTGTCGAAGACATTGAAGAAGAAGCTCCTTGGGCCATTTATCCAAATCCTACAAGGGATATAGCCAATGTGTTTTACAATCTAGAAAAAACAAGCGAGGTAAAGCTAGAAGTCTTCAACCTTCAAGGCCAATTGCTAAAAACATTGGTCAATACCACGCAAAGTGTAGGTTCCTATCAAGAACCTATCCATGCAAAAGAACTAGGCATGACTCAGGGCGTTTACCTAGTCAATCTTACGATAAATGGAGAAGTAAGAACGAAAAAAGTGGTAGAGATTAATTAAAAGTAAACCATACCACCTTTTTATGATATCAAAGGCCACTTCATTAAATGGAGTGGCCTTTGTACATACAGAGCCGAATGTTTTTTAGGCAAATTTTTTTTATCAAGGAGGACATTAATTGAAAAAGTTAGTACGGCAGCTTCTGTGTTCTTGACACGTTCATGTCGTCAAAAATCTATGTGCCTTGAGTCTTCTATGTGGCAAAAAAATACATCAAAAAAAGCTAATGAAGCACCACAAGTAAAATACCCACTTGACCAAATCAATTCACAGGCAAATTAATCCCAACAACTACCCCCGATTTAGGCGAATTGACTCCCAGTAATGCGGTTACAAAATCAACTCGAATATAACGGAATAATTTCCAGCCAATATCATCAATACCTACATTGAATTCCAAGTAATTACCCTTGTCTTGGCTGTATAGGTAATGCACACCGCCAACCGTCGTAAAACCCAATTTTTTGAGAAAAGGGATTTTGTTCCAAATGAAACCGTCAAAATGATGGTCATAATGTACCTGAAGGTAAGGAGAAGTGCCACTATAGGTATGATATGGCATCATCTGAAAGCTTCGATAATAATTGTTATACGCAGCCAAAACCGTTTCATTTCCATTAAAATGCTTGTAATCCACGAAGGGAATCTCTTTTTTAGTCAAGAAAACGCCTCCTTCTATATTGAAGCGTGAAGTACCTAGCAGTTTTAAGTCGAGTTTTTGCCAAATTCGTAAGGAAAGATGATCGAAATTTGCACTGTTCCCTCCTACAGGAATTGCTTTTTTGTAGGAGAGCCAGAAAACAGGGTAGGGGGAGCTTAAAGTGATTTTTCGATAGGGGTAAGAAATATATTTTTGCTTGATTTTATAGCGCAACGTTAAGGCATAAATGAAAGCATTATGTTCATCGAAAAATGGAATTCCTACATTCTCAGGAGTCAATGGATCATTCGCCTCATAGTCCTTGTCCTTCTTATCCAGAAATGAATAGTTAGAATGATTGACTAAAGGCCGTCGTTTGGCAAACTCCAAGGAAGTGGAAAGGATTAGGCCATTGAATAATTCATAACGGAAATGAGCCTTGCCAAATAGCTTTTCATAAAGCTTCATATGATTCTCCCGAACAAAAAGAGAGTACAAATCATTCAAATATGGCGATAGAGGCACCTGGTTCATAAATTGTTGGATAGCTAATCCTCCTGCAAAACCTATACGCGAGAATTTTATGTTATTAAAATTGTAGCGGCCAGCTAAGGTAGCCCTAGGTCTTTTTTCTGCAAAACCATAATTGAGTGAAGATGAAATTTCCCACCATTTAGCTTGATAATCATCATACTCCTTCTTGTATTTTGTTTTTAAAGAAAGATTCCAGCCTTGTACTGTATTGAAATGCAATGTATTCAAGGGAGCCTGTATGGAAAAGTATTTTTTCTTATAACTTCGATTATATTGATAACCAAGTAATACGTGTCGCAGTTTAAACCTGTTGTCCTTCCGATCCATCGAATCCAAATATTCCTTCGAATGCCAAACCTCCTCTAGGCTATCCTTACGCACATAATCCTCACTTTCTTCCTCGGTCAATGGCACTGGTCGTAGCAAATTCCAATAAGCTAAAGATTTTAAATTGGCCGAATCTAGCACTCGAAATACCTCTCCATCGAAGAATTTATCATCAAATGTTGGATTGATTTTGTAGTTGCTAAAATTGCCTGTAAAAAAGCCGACCAAATCAAACCCCAATTGCTTCGTACTAGAATTTACTGTTTGCGAAAGCTGTACCCAAATACTATCCTGAATATTGATGTTCAACTGCTTGAGGTGGAAGGTATCAACCAGTTCGAATTTTGTTGCGTCTTTCGTCAACATTAGCTCAGTGCTGTGAATATTCCAAAGATTTTCGATGATATAAATATGGCCATGATAAACTGGATCCAATTCCCGCTTAGGGATGACTTCTATTTTATTCACCAAACGCCCTTCTTTATCGTAAAATGTACCTATCAATTTATACTTGTAAAATAAAAGTGCGTTATTGGCGATAGGGGAGATAATGGGGCGAAAAATGCCGTTCAAATCCCATTGGTTTTCGTACAAACTAATGTACATCATTCGTGCTTGATTGAAGCTAAATCCATTGGCATCGCCACTGACTTTTGAAGAAATCATTTCTTCTTTATATTGCTTCGGGCGCTGGAAGTGAATACGTGCCAAGGATTCTGAAAGGTAGAGAATTCCTTGTCGATTAGAATCAAGTACACCGCCAATATCGCCGATTTCTTGACCCATTATTTTTTCAGGTGCATCGAGTAGCTTTTGATTCCCTTTGATATAAGCATCACAACTAAAACTTTGCACCATATCTCGGTAATACTTGCGTTTTTCTATTGCTTTCCGAATCACTGCATAAGCAGGATCCTCTGCATCAGCATTGATCGTAATAGAGGCCAGTTCAATGCTTTCTTCTTCCAACTGAACATGGAGCGTAATCGCGTTTTCTTCCACTAGAATCGTTTCTACTTTTTCTTTGTAGCCGATGTATTGAAAGACAATTAGGTGCTTGCCCGAAGGGATTTCAAGCGTATAGAGTCCTTCATGATTAGAAGTCGTTCCATTGGTCGTTCCTGCCTGATAGATATTGACAAAAGGCAAAGGAGAACCATCCCTTGTTGTCACAAGACCCGATATTTCTGCCGCCGTTCCAAGGACAGAAAAGGACAGCATTAGTAAAAAACTAAGAAATTTTCTTAATTTCATTATTTAGTAAGTGTTTTGAAGCCCTTGCAAGATAAGTCTTTGGGGAACGTTTTCTACCTTTTTTTGAGAGAAAAAATGTCTTTTTCGCTCAAAGAGTGAAATTTAAGCCTAAGTTGATATATCCGAATTTTTAAAATAGCCAATCAATGCCAGATTTAAAGGACAAACTATATCTTCTTATTTCAAAGTTATCTGCTTCTGAAAGGGGATATGTGAATAAACATCTAAAAGTTTCAAAATCAAAGAGTAACCTTTTGAAGGTTTTTGCGCTAATATGCAAGTTTAAACCCAAGGAAGATGCTGAAGTAAGGAAAAAAATCAAGGATCCTTATTTATTGAGAAACTTTGCGGTTACCAAGAAGCAACTTTTCGATAGAATCGTAAAAATATTACGGGATTATCACGCTAACAAAGGAGAGCTAAGGGCTGTACTATCTATGATAGAAGATATTGATTTTCTATTCAACAAGGAAATGCACGACGAATGTATGAAAATACTCAGAAAGGCTATAAAAATTTGCAATAATTACGAATTTTATACCTTGAAGTTGCACTTGCTAGAATGGAGAAAGAGAATCATTAATGTACAGTATGATAGAAAAAATTATGAAAAAGAGATCCTTGTGCTAGAAGAAGTGTCTTCGGCTACTATTGATAAGTTTTTGTTAATCCATAAAATGGAGCTTACCAAATTGACTCTGCATAACAATGTTTTTCATAATGTTTGGAGTAATGACAAAGGAAAACTCCAAGCAGAGATGCAGGATATCAGTACTTATGTGAAAAAAATATCAAATTTAAGTGATTCCGAAAGTCTTAGATTTAAAATAGTCTTAGCCAATCTATCTTCGACGGTTTTTTATTTCAGCAAAAGACCAGACAAAGCCTATGAAGTTATTTGTGAAAAATTTGAAGATCTAAAACCTGCTATTAACCCTTTAATCGCAGAAGATTATCAAAAAAAAATGATTATTAAGCTAGGACTTAGTATTAGAAATAAGGATAAACGTAGAAGCGATGAGGCCGTCGCTCAAATAAATGCTGTCCATAAAAAATACCCACCCTTAAAATCACACCGCGATAATGCTACAAGACTTCTAGTTTATGAGCTTTTATATGGTCTTGCTTTTGGAAAAGCCTATGATGAAGAAAAGGCTAGAGCAGTAGATCTTTTTTTAGATGAAAATGCCGAAAAAATTGTACACGGTGCTTGGATGTGCTTTAGTCTTGCGCGTTATTACTTTGGATATGGTCGTTTTCACTTAGCCCATAGTCTAAACATCAAAACGCTTAGTCAGCCGAAAAGGGTTGCAAAACATTTTGAATATGCTTCTAAGTTTCTTAGTGTCATGATTTCCCTTGAGTTACAAAGGTTTAATCTTGTTGATAGAGAATTGCAAGAGCTTAGGCGATACCTAAAAACACTAGGAGATGTTAGACCACACGACTTGGCTATCATTAAATTTCTTAGAAAGGCAAAAGCTAACTGGGGACGCTCAATGAAAACTACGTTGTTCGAACAATTTAATGAGCTAGCTAGCCCCTACAAACAGGAAATAAGGATAAATTTATATCACTTGGATCTATCGGTTTGGATGGAAGCTTATGAGAAAAAAGTAACCATGGCTGAAATCAACAAAAGCAGAATAGCATGGAAGTAAGATAGAATAGTATGAGGTATGTCACAAATAGTTTTTTTCTTGGGATTTAATAAGGAGAACATTATCTTTGATTAGCTACTAGGAGGAGGATTACACGTAGTGAAATTTATAGTTTGATAATAAAGTAGTTAATGCATTATTGTTGCCGTTTTTTTGTACATAAAATTCCTTTGCCATGGAAAAGACTACCTTAAGCAAGCAGGTTTTACTTGCTAGAATCTTGTTATTGTTGCCTTTATTTATATTGTTTTCCTTTACGTCATTATTGGCACAAACCGTAACCATTGACCAAAAAACTCAGCGTTTTCTTGGCAATACTTCGGAACTAGATCGTAAACGCTATTTTACCGTTCACTCCGTAGGAAATGATCCTGATTTTGTGAAGTTTAAGAACGACTATAACGCGCATTTTGGTCGTCGGTTTTGGGCCCCTTTTTCTTATGCGAATAGTCAAACGGGGACGGTTGGAGTTTACCCCAATTATCAAGCAGGAACAACTAATCAGCAAGTAAGAAATGTTGATTGGCACGTTGCTACAGAACATCCAAAAAATGTCGTGCGTTGGAATTTAGATAAAACCGCAGCAGCTAACTGGACTGTAGAGTATTATAGAGACTATGTAGATGATGCGAATCGACCTCAGTTTTTTGAACCTATGAATGAGCCTTTCGTTCATGGAGGAGATGGCGTATTCGCAGCACAACAACCTGATTACCATTTGATGATTGGTAGAATGGCGGAATGGTTTGGAGAAATCGGTAAAAAAATACACGAAGCACCGGAGTTAGCAAAAATGAAAGTCGTAGGGTATTCTAGCGCTTGGCCTTCTATGGAATTGTGGGATTTCAACCATTGGAATACACGGATGAAGATGTTTATGGACACCGCAGGGGATAATATTGATGCATTTGCGGTTCATCTTTATGATGGTGTTAATGTTACGGGACAGAATAACGCTAGGTCGGGCAGCAATTCGGAAGCTATTCTAGATTTAGTCGAAGCCTACAGTCACATAAAATGGGGATACGTTAAAGACCATGCCATCACAGAATATGGTGCCATCGCTTCTGGGTATGGTGATACCTATTCAGATATTGAAAGCATTCAGACGGTGAAGGGAATCAACCATATGTTGTTTAATTTGCTTGAACGTCAGGAAAATATGGCTATTTCTATTCCTTTCATTACAGGTAAAGGGGAATGGCATATTAATGCTAGTAATAACTATCAACCCTATGGTGCTGTTTTATTTCGACCGACCAATCTTGGACAACCGAACCCTACCGGCTGGGTGTATACTCCTAAAATTCATTTCTATGAATTGTGGAAGGAAGTAAAAGGAAAACGCATCAATGTATCCTCGGACAATCCTGACATTCAAATACAAGGTTTTGTAGATGCCAATAAGATGTACATTGCCTTAAATAACCTTGACGACGCTTCGAAAACGGTAAATTTAGATTTTGTAAAAGGGTTAAATAATTTTCAAAATGTCAAGATTAAATCTTTGAAAATCTACCCAGATCAAATGCCCCAATTTAATGCGATCACACAAACAACTGCACCTTCAAGTATCTCTTTAATTGCTGGTGAAACTGCCGTCTTAGAGTACACTTTATCAAGCACGATTAGTTTTGATAATACCATTCGAAGTGAAAAGCATTACACCAATAAATACTTACAACCCATCAACTCGAATTCTGCTATTACCTTCAATTTTAATGGTGTAGCTACGGGTGATGGAAGAGCCACTTTACGAATGTCTATAGGTAGAAAGCATAATGTCACCAAAAATCCAGAGGTTAAAGTTAATGGTTATT
>JAHDHB010000043.1 GCA_020631545.1 Saprospiraceae bacterium
TTGAAGTATTATTTCTTGGCTTACTTTTTTATTCGCGGAGGGCGCTTGGATAATGAAGTACAAATGCCCTTGGTTAAGCCGTTTTTTCAAGGGATACTGGGGATAATTCGGAAACTTCCAACTTTTGAATTTTAATAAGAACAGAAGCCCCTTCTTGGTCAAGAATTTCCTTTTCTAAGGTAAAATGTTCACCAAAATATTCCATACAAGCTTCAATCAATCCTATCGCAAAATCACTCATTTTTCGGGAAGACTGGTAATGCATTTTTAGTTCATTTCCCTTGCGAGTCGTATCGAATTTTGGGAGTTCTGCTTGTGGATAGAGCTTTTTTACTTCCGTATGGATGTAGCTGTCTATGCCTTCCAAAAAATCAAACGCAGAGGTAACCCCTTTAAAGAAAACCTTATAGTTTTGTTCAAAAACCCCAAATAGGTATTTGCCGTAGTGATGTAATAATTTTGAAATAGGAATCCCCGTTTCAGTACTTAAATTGCTGACTAAAGCGACAATTTCAGCATGGTCATAAGTTCCGATAGAAGTATACACCCCTTTTGAGGGCAAATCTGTTGGTTTAATGATCTTATCTGCGATGTCAAATCCAAATTGATCTTCCACCATCTCTAAAAACTCAGTAAATACAAAGCCTTTCATTTTATCGTTTTGTGTGTTTGTAGTTTAACATAAGCTATGCTAGTCTTTTTTGCGGAAAGATAGTAACGGTTGAGTTCCTAGTCTATGGAAAATGGACGAAAAATGTTAACATCTTCGGAATAAAAAGTGACATTATAGCACTTCTGTCCAAAAGTACAAAATCTGTATAACATTCCATGTTTATAGATGAAGGGATACTTAATATTTAAACCTACCATGCTTTTTTGTTAAGGGACTATGCTAAAAAAATGGCTAAGTTCGTTCCTGATAGTCTTAAGTTTTTTACTACTTGCGAATCTCCTGAAATTTTAGACTTGTATTGGCCGTCTTGAGTCTTTTCATGCGACAACGTCGAAAATCCTTAAGCCCTCTCTTCCTCAAAAAAAATACCTACCTTTGTTCCGATGCGTCACCTCCAAAACATACAAAAACATTGGCAAAACATTGATAGTGTCAAAAGCCTGCAACTCTTCCAGTTGTTGCGGTATGGAGCTATTATATTGACCAATATTCTCCTAGCGAAAAGCACCTTAGCCCTAGCAGATATTGGCGTTTATGAAACCCTCATGTTCCTCGCTACAGGAGCCACTTTTTTTTGGGTATCGGGGCTTTTGAAAGGAATGTTGACGACCTATCCGCCCTTAAATAAAGAAGAAAAGAGGCAATTTCTTTTCAATGCCTTCCTCACTTTTCAAGTCCTTAGTGCTTTGACGGCAGGGCTTTTTTTTATTTTTGAAGAAAACATACTTCGACTCTTTACAGACTATCATAGCCTTCCGCACTTTCACCTACTTTGTCTCTATTTGTTGCTTAATATTCCCACCTACCTCGTTGAGTACATCTACCTACTCACCAAGCAGCCGAAAGGCATTGTAAAATTCGGATTTTTCGCCTTCACAAGTCATATAATCGTTGTGGCCCTACCCATCTTCCTAGGCTATACCTTGCAAGAAAGCTTCTACGGCCTCATCGTTTTAGCCCTTTTCAAATACCTATGGATGCTTACTTTGCTCTTGAAAAACAGTCAAATCGCTTATCGTCCGCAGTTAATTACGCCTTTTCTTTTACTCTCTATTCCTCTCATTATTAATTTACTAGTAGCAGGAGGCGCGGAGTACATTGATGGTATCATCATACAGCATTATTTTGATAAAGAAACCTTCGCCATCTTCCGCTATGGAGCCAAGGAATTGCCCTTGGCGCTAGCCCTCACAGGAGCCTTCAGCGCTGCCCTAATTCCTGCCATCGCTCAAAATCTAGAAGAAGGCGTAGAGCAAATCAAAGCCAAATCAAGGCAAATGATTCACCTGCTCTATCTCGTATCTATTGCACTCATGCTGCTGAGTCCCTATCTGTTTCCCCTAGTCTTTAGTTCTGATTTTCAGGAAAGTGCTTGGGTTTTCAACCTCTACCTCCTAGTACTTACCAGCCGCGTATGGTTTCCCCAAACCATTCTTATCGGTCAGAAAAAAACGGCGGCGATTCTTTGGATTTCCATTATCGAACTCTTTGTCAACGTAGGTTTAAGCCTATTGCTTGTCAATATTTGGGGTATCTACGGCATCGCCCTTGCTACCGTTATCGCTTATATGCTCGACAAAATTTTACTAGCGATCTACACCTACAAAATATTCGGCATCAAGCCATCTCAATACCTAGACATTAGGTTGTATACCATTTATTCCTTAGCTTTGGTCGGCAGTTTTTTTATGAGTATATTCTATTACACCTAGTGGCCCTGTTCAGAAGTAATAGATAGTTTAGGCGTAGTAATTTTTTTGTTAGACAATGAAAAAAAACTTATTTACAAGTACCAATCATAATGAAATACGCTATATTCTAGGGCTTGGGATTTACTGGCGAACGGTGAGGCCATTTGTAAAAACATAAAAATTAATCATCATCCATGCAAGAAGCAACTACATCTACCTCGCGATACGGTTCGCATCGCTCGCTTCTCAAGATATTCCTTGCTTTAACAGCTATCTACCTCTGCATGATAGCGCGTTGGGGCTATGAATATGGGCGAAATGATCAGTTGCAAATCATCTCATATGCTATGCAGATGAACGACAATAGCCTATTTGAGCAAGATCATTTTGTACAAGATATTTCCTCCAAAGTGCCCAATGAGCGTTATGTTTTTGCAAAGTTTATGTCTTTCTTTGGTGATTATATGCCGGAAGCTTCCTTGTTTTTGCACTACCTTTTTACCTTGCTTCTTTTGCTTATGCTCTTTCGGATAGGGCAGCTTTTTATGGAATCGGATTATTTGATTTGGTTGGCTTTGCTTACGCTCTTCATTCCGCTATACGGCTTCAATTTAGGAGGAAATGAGTTGTATTATAACACCTTTTTTGTCAGTACCCCTGCAAAAGCTATTGCCCTATTTGGAATGCTCTTGTTTCTCCAAAATCGTTATGCCTTAGCTTACTTGATTTTTGGTTTAGCAGCCATACTTCAACCCATTGTCGGTTTGCAACTCTTTCTTCTCTGTACGGCTATTTTATGTATAGGAAAGTTGATGAAACGGCATGATTATGCTTGGGGGAAGATGCTGAAATGGGCAGCTTCTTTTCTACTTACTGGTGGCCTATGGATCCTATTTATGAAGTTTTTCTTTGAAGAAAAAGGAGGTGACGATGCGACCTTTTACACTATTTTCTTTGAATTCCGAGCGCCTCACCATTATCTTCCCAACGTTTTTCCCCTCAAAAGCTATTTGCTATTGATTCCTTTATTGAGTGTGGGATTTTATTTTTATAAAAAAAACAACTACAAACTCACCCTATTTTTCCTTCTCTCTTTGGCAGGGATGCTCTTCTATACGATAGGGGTATTAGGCTTAAATAATGTTACGATAGCTACCCTACAAGGATTTAAAACGACGATTTGGCTCAAAGCATTCAGTGTCTTAGCGGTTTTTGCATTAGCAGAACAAGCCTTGGACTGGTTAAAGGAAGAACGATGGATCAAACTAGCCTATCCAACCTTACTTAGTGCCGGTCTAGGCGTACTTGTCTTACTTACTTTTGGACGTCAGTATATTACATGGCCAGTTCCTTTCGATTTTGGGCAGCAATACCTAGAAGATCCAGCCGTTTTAATAAGCAAAACAGCAAAAGTTAGTACGCCCAAAGATGCTCTATTTCTACATCCCATTGATTTTACAGAACTTAAAGTTTACGGAGAGCGTAGCGCTTACGTGGATTATAAAGCCCTAGCACATCGCAAGAAAGCCATGGAAGAATGGTACGAGCGAATGTATAAAGCCTACAAAGTCAATCGACAAACCCAACTAGATGGCCAAGCCGTACATCCCACAGCAAGAACCAATTTCGCAAAACTGGGAGAAGCCGATTTGAGGAAACTTCATAAAGAAGAAGGCATTACGCATCTCATCACCTACAAGGAGCATAAACTTGATTTTAGAATACTAGCAAAAAATGAAGTCTACGTCATCTATGAATTGTAATAATGTTGGCTAGTAGGTGATGGTGGTAGATACTCTAGCACTCCAACACCTCTCTCTTCAAGCGACAGGGTCGAAGACTCATGCCTTTTATATCTTCATTCCCTCCTTCTCTCGAATAAATGCGGTTATTCATCGAAAAAAGAAAGACCGTAAAGCCAAATTATTTAACTTTATTGAACAGTAAACATCTCTCACTTTATTTTTTGAAAGGAAAAAGGAATTTAGCCTGTTCCTACGCCTTTCCTAACCTAGCATTTTCAAGCTTTTTGGTCTTGCTGGAATTTTGTTCATTTTTTAGGGAACGATTTTGCCCTAAAAAGCATTTAGAAGATATTCTAGCGCTTTGTTTTAAATCGTTAGTTCGAATAATTTATAAATACTTGTAGTAGATAAGTAAATGAATTATTCAAGTTAGTCATTACGATTTATGTTCTTGAAAAAACTTTGTCTGCTGTGTAACAGCTTTTCAAGTGTAGCGTAGAAAAACAATAAAACAAATTTTTAAAATGAGGATGTCAATTGTTACTATCGCCCTTCTATTGGTTTTTCCTCTTGGCCTTATTGCCCAAGACAGTTTTAAAGAAACCACAAAACGTCAAATCTCTATAGTTCGAACAGAAGAAGTTCCTAAAATTGATGGGATCTTGGATGACGAAGTATGGAAAAAAGCACCAGTAGCGACATCCTTTGTGCAAGAGACGCCTGATCCTAAAGCTCCAGCAAGTTATAAAACAGAGGTGAGACTTTTGTATGACAATTCGGCTATCTACCTTTCCGCTATGCTCTATGATGAACCAGATAGCATTTTTAAAGCGCTTTCCGAGCGTGATAATCTAGCGAATACGGCTTGGTTTGGTATTTTCATTGATGCTTATCAAGATGGAATCAACGGCAATGCTTTTGTGGTAACTCCTTCAGGAATTCAACTTGATGTCAAGCATTCAGCGAGTGGGCAAGATGTCAATTGGAATGCCGTGTGGAAAAGTGAAGCAAAAATAAATGAGGAGGGTTGGGTCGTAGAAATGAAATTGCCCTTTTCTGCTCTCCGCTTTCCAAAATCAGACATCCAAACTTGGAACATTAACTTTGGGAGAAGAATCCAACGAAAAGGAGAAATGGCTTGGTGGAGTCATATCGATCAACAAATCAGAGGGTTTTACAATCAGGCTGGAGAAATCACGGGTATTCAGGATATAGAATCTCCCTTAAGGCTAGCGTTCTATCCTTTCGTTTCATCGATCTTAGACCATTATCCTAATGGCGATGCAGAAGTCAGCAATTGGGGAAGAGATTTTAATGCGGGTATGGATATTAAGTATGGTATCAATGATGCTTTTACCTTAGATATGACCTTGATTCCTGATTTTGGTCAAACCCGATCAGATAATGAAGTGCTCAACCTTTCTCCTTTCGAAGTTCGTTTTGATGAAAATCGACAGTTCTTTACAGAAGGTACCGAATTATTTAATAAGGGAAACCTATTCTATTCTAGGCGTGTAGGTGGCCGTTTAGCTCGCTATTGGGATGTCGAAGGGCAGTTGGAAGAAAACGAAGAGATTAAGGAAAATCCCAAGGAAAGCCAACTCTATAACTCTACAAAAATATCAGGTAGAACGGAATCTGGACTGGGGATTGGGGTTTTTAATGCCATTAGTGCGCCCACTTATGCGACTATCGTAAAGACCGAAGAAGATACGACGACTGAAAGGACTTTCCTTACGAATCCTTTGACCAATTACAATGTCTTTGTTTTGGATCAAAACCTCAGAAATAATTCTTTTGTCTCTTTTGTCAATACCAATGTTTATCGAGAAGGGGGGGAAGATTTTGCCTATGAAGCTAATGTAACGGGAAGTGTGTTTAAAATAAGGGATAAAAAAAGCAAGTTTGATGTAGCAGGAGGCGCAGTTTTGTCTCAAAAGTATAACGATAATTTTAATAGTCCTGAACTTGGCCACTCTTATTATTTGGACTTCGAAACCATCGAAGGTAATTTTCAATATAGCCTTTGGCATTCTTCTAAGGATAATAACTATGATGTCAATGATTTAGGCTTTAATACACAAAACAACATTCAAAATTTTGGAGCGCGATTTAGCTACAATAAATTCCAGCCTTTCGGGAAATTTTTATCGATGTATAATGGTGTTCGTTTCATTCATAATCGACAGTACAAACCGAATGCTTTCCAAGATTTTCAAATTATTGGTTATTCCGAAGCGCAATATGTCAATTTTTGGCGTAGTGAATTCTGGTTTTTCACCGCTCCTGTACATGCGCATGATTATTATGAAACAAGAACAGCAGGTCGGTTCTTTAAACGTCCTAGAGATTTTACAACGGGAGGATGGTTACAGACGGATGAACGTAAACGGATAGGTACTCGGTTGCGTTGGAGAATAGGGACTTACTTCGAAAAGGGGAGTTTTAGTGATGAATTTGCTATTGCTCCTTGGTTTCAAATCTCCGACAAATTACAATTGGAGTTAGACCTTTGGTATGATGGTGATATCAAGGAATTAGGCTTTGTTTCTAAAAGTATTGAAGATGAGGAAGTGCCTGAAGACGCGATTGTTTTTGGTCGTCGAACGGTCAATACCTTAGAAAATGTCCTTAGTGCTCGCTATATTTTTACCAATAACATGGGGCTTTCTTTCCGTGCTCGACACTATTGGTCGGGAGCAAGGTATCACAATTTCTACAAACTCTTGGATGATGGCAATTTAGAAGATATTGCTTATACAGGAATAGATGTTGATGGAAATCCTTCGCACAATATTAATTTTAATGTTTTTAACATTGATATGGTGTATACCTGGCAGTTCCTACCGGGTAGCGAACTAAGCATCGTTTGGAAAAATGCCATCTTTACGGATGCCAACGAAGTAGAAAATAACTACTTCCAAAATCTAGGCAATACCTTTCGTTCACCACAAAATAATAACTTCTCTATCAAGGTGTTATTTTTCGTAGATGCCTTGTACTTGAAACGAAAAGGAAAAAGGGATTTATTGAATTGAGGATGGAGAATTATTGATTTTGGGGTGTTTTTTACCATATAAGAAATATAAGACACCTTAGAATTCATATAAGCTTTTATGTTTGTAGGTGGTTTGAGTATATCTTCTAACTAGTGGTGCTGCACTATTGTTTGTAGTATAATCCATGGTTCTTTAAAAGAAAAAAACTTAAGGCGAGAGCTTGTCTCCCTGTAGAGGGAGATGTCGACAGACAGAGGGGTGTACGCCATCCCGACTCCGCACCCGCTAAGAAAGTTGCGAAGCAGCCAAAATTCTCCATCGACCATTTTTCATTCTCCATTCCAAACCCCTATCTTTGCCGAAATTCTCGGCATGAACCAATTTTTTCCTTTGCTACTAATAATCCTTTGTTTTGGGGAGGCAATCTATGCACAAGACGCTGATTATATAGAGACTTATCCTGATAAAATCTATCTGAGTTTAAAGGCAAGTTACAAGAACCCCAACCTTAGATTACGCCCTAAGGGGAGAACTTTAGACTGGCAAGCCAAATACCGCCCGAATGCGCCGAACAGCATCGGTTTTCAATTTGCTTACAAAGGCTTTGGTTTTGGGCTAGGGATTCCTTTACCCATTTCGGAGGCAAGGAAAGCAAAGTTTGGAAAAACCATGAATTTCGATCTCAATGTCCAAGTAGCACAACCAAGTTATTTGATAGAAGCCTCAGCAAAATTTTATAAGGGACTAGTTGATGCCAATTCACCGAATTATCCTAATGATACCTCGTTTGATGAAGTCTACTACAAGCGCCAAGATTTGAAGCAATTGTATTTTAAAGGAAATTTCATCTACCTGCTAGCTCCAGAAAAGTACTCCTACCGTGCGGCGTTCAACTTTATGGAACGCCAAAAACAAAGTGCTGGTTCTCCCTTGTTGATAGGGAATATTTCTTTCCTAAACTTAAAAGGAGATACCAGTTTTCTTGCTGTTCCTATTCGTCCAGCCTATACCGATTCCGAAACGCTGAGTAGGCTTCGAGTGACGGATGTTGGTATCGGTGGTGGGTATGCCTATACCTTTGTTTATGAAGGCTTCACAGCGGGGGCAGCACTTTTTCTAGGCGCTGATTTGGAGTATAATAGTTATGCTCTTGAAGGCCAAGAAAAAGTGCAAATCAATGCTGTCCCCCTTGTTGATGTACGTACGTCCATAGGCTATAATACTGAGCAATTTTTTACAGGAATTTCGTTCAATACCGATCTCAATCTTATCCGTTTTGCGGAAATTAAAGGCCGTTTTATGTATCCTCTCATCACCCTGCGCCTTGGTGTAAGACTTTAATTCGATGTAAGATGTAAGACGTCGAACCTACGTCATATTCGTACGTAGCATTTCATATTTCTTACATCTATGCCGATTTAGTCGTGTTTTCGTCCTTATATGCTCTTAAAAAGGTCTACGACCTTCTTATATGTCCTTCTTCGTCCAAATTATTACGCCAAAACTTATGTACTACATGCTTTCATTTTGTTGTTTTTAAAACACGAAATTACAAGTAGAGACTTTGAATAACAGCTAGTTGTAAAGGTTTTTTTGACCGTTTCCCGAAGGGTGAAAGTAGACGTTGCTCACGTTCATTTTTCGCCAAAACGGACAACTCCTAACTCTTCACTCCTAACTCTTAACTAATGGCGTAGCCGTCTTATGTCTTATGTGTTTCAAAATCGCCGTAACGGCAACTCCTTACTCCTAACTAAACGACATTGAATCATACATCGTACATCATATTTCATAAATCGTACATCAAAAAAATCATCTAGGAACTACGGAGAAAACACCATTATTCCATGACCATAGGATTTTATCCTTTCCATTTACATCACCATCTAAGTTGAAGTCCGTGAGGAGATAAGAGTTGAAGTTTCCATTTTCGAGGGTGAATTTTACTTTATCATCTCCAGAGATATCATAGCCGCCTAAATCATCTGTTTGGTCGCCATCTCCTGCATACATAGCCCATCGGTTGGGGCCTATTTGTTTTTGGCCGAAGCCTGCACCACCGTTATAGCTGTCTTGAAGTCGGAAATCATAGGTCAAACTAAAATCTACTAGGGGAATAGGTTCAGGCGTAAGAGCGCCCATATGATTGCGATGTTCTACTAGGACATAGTAAGCGTTTTCTTCAAAAGAGGGAGGCATACAATCTCCGACAAAGACTATCCGACCATCATTCTCTAATAAAGCCGCTGTTTTGTAGACCTCTGTACTACGAGCCAATCCAGTACGAAGAGATACTAGAACCCAATCAACTACTTGATTGTTGTAGCTTGTACTATCAAAGTCAAGACCTTCAGTACCAAAATAATTCCAAGGAGGAATAGCGTAGGGGTGTCCAGCAGCGGTATTGAGTGTATAAGGCATGGAAGGTGCTTGACCAGGTAAAACACCTCGTACCGTATTTAATTCCGTAGACATACTGTCCGTTGTTTTGTTATAAGGGCCTTCTAGTAATATGCTTAATTGAAAATCAATGCATTCTGGCCCATTAATGAGGAGAAACACCTTGGCTCGTTCGCAAAGGCGGGGCACGCCGCTATCGCATATCTGATAAATAAATTCATCATTGCCGATATAGTTGGAATCAGGGAGATAGGTGTAGTTGCCATCCAATTGCATAATTACTTGGCCATGTAAGGGACTCCCTACAAGTGTGGTTTCTAGCTCAGCAATACTTCCATCAGGATCACTATCATTATCAAGGACATAGCTTGTGAGTGGCGTATTGTGAAAAGTGGTATCTCTATCAAAAACGGCAATGGGCGTTTCGTTACAAATGTCAACAAGTACTGTCACTTGATCGCTTGCAGAACAACCGTCTTTAGTCGCTGTAAGTGTATAGGTGGTCGTAACTTGAGGATTGGCAAAGGTGTTGCCTTCAAAAGGATGTGTTAGGGCTACATTCGGTGTCCACTCATACTGGGAGGAAGGGAAATTTGCACCGCCTCCAAGGAGAACGCCTTGCCCATCAGGATCATAGCAGAAAGTTTGATCGACGCCAGCATCTAAAGAAGGAGGGTATTTTCGTTCTACGCTTACTTCATCGGTAGCGATACAACCATTCCGATTTACAGTGAGTGTATAAGTTTTGGTGATAGGTGTATTTACTAAAGGATTGGGAGAGAAAGGGTCATCTAATCCTATGGTCGGTGACCAAGAATAGGTTACGCCAGACTCAGGACCTGCGGGGGAGCCGCCTATACGTACACCTTCACCACAATCCGATTGGTCGATTCCTGCATCAGCGAATATAATTCCATTTTCTACCGTTATCGTAACTTCATCTGTCAAGGTACAATCCCCATACGTTACCGTTACCTGATAGGTTGTTGTGGTATCGGGGTACGCGACGGGATTGGCTACGGAGGTATTATTGATGTTATAAGAGGGGGTCCAAACAAAAGTAGCACCAAAAGGCCCAGTAGAGGAGGCGCCTAGTTGTGTGGATTCTCCAGGGCATAAGATAGCGTCAGCTCCAGCATCAGCATAAGCAGCTTGGCCTATCGTTATGCTTTCTGTTTGGTTGACGGTACAGTAAGCATTTGTAACGGTTAAACTTACGGTTTTGGGGCCACCTGTGGTGTACAATACACTTTCTGTTCTATTGTTTGAAAATGAGGGGACTGCTCCTGTACCAAAAGACCAAGAATAGGTGGCTCCAGCTCCTTGGTCGGCAGCTTCGAAAGTAATAGCTGATGTAGCACAGGCTTGAGCAGGAATTATCATTAGGGCTTCTGGGCAAGGGATGATGTTTACCCAAACGGTGGCTTGGCTACATTGAGAAGGTTGGCCGGTATCACAGACTTCATAAATAAAACTATCTTCTCCACTAAAATCGGTATAGGGCGTGTAGGTATAGTTCCCTGTTTGATCTAAGGTTAGGCTACCTAGGGTAGGGGAGGAAATGAGCGTCGGATTTGCTTCAAGTGCATTATTCTCAATATCATAATCATTGTTTAAGAGGTTGCCAAGGATGCTTTCTCCCTCGACGACTTCTAGACTGTCTGCAACGGCTACAGGGGCATCGTTCACATTCGAAACGTTAATGTTTACGTTTCCTTCGCTGCACTGAACAGGGGGAATGATGCCCTCATCACAAATTTGATAGGTAATTGGACTGACATTTCCATAAAAATCATCCGTAGGGATAAAGGTCAGCGTACCATCTTCATTGACAAAGACTTCACCTTCTTCAGCAGGAGGCGGTGTGATCAAGGTTAAGGAGCTGGGAACTAAGGCGTCATCTACATCCAAATCATTGGCTAGCACAAGGATATTGATAGGTGTTTCCTCTACGGTCTGCACATTATCTGGGCTGGTACTTGGTGGATCATTTACTGGATTTACTTGTATTGCTACGGTAGCTTCGTCGCAGAGGGAAGGTACTCCATCATCACACACTAGGTACGTAAATTCATCCAAACCATTATAATCGACATTAGATTGGTAAGTGAAATTGCCGTTTGCTGATATCGTGACTTGGCCATGCTGAGGTTCTACAATTAAGGTGAGATCTACCGTCAATGCATTACCGTCAAGGTCACTATCATTGTTTAATACATTACCGTTGCCTAGTATTTCTTCATCGACAGACAAGCTGTCATCCAAGGCGAGAGGCGCATCATTTTGAGAAGTGACGGTTATGGTGAGGGTAGTCGTTGCACAAGCTATAGGTAAGGGCGAACCATCATCACAGATTTGATAAGTCATGGTTAGGATGCCACTATAGTTTGGTGCAGGGATAAAAGAAGCATTGCCTAAGGCATCCACACTAAAAGCACCTTCACTAGCTGTAGGAAGGCTGAAGAATTCTAGTGTCGTAAGATCCAGTTGTCCATCAATATCTGAATCATTGTCGAGCACATTAAAGCTAACTTCTGTATCTTCATTCGTGGTGATATTATCGGCTAAGAGTCTTGGCGCATCGTTTTGGGGTAGAATGTCTATAATGACAATGGCTTCTGAACAAAGGACAGGCGCTCCATCATCGCAGACGCTATAAGCAAAACTATCTTGACCAGTATAATCGTTGTTTGGGGTATAGACGAAACTCCCATCTACTTGTAGTGTTACTTGTCCATAGGTTGGGTTTGTATAGGGTAATACTTCAAGGAAAAGGCTGTCGCCATCAGCGTCACTGTCATTAGGTAATAGGTTGCCAATCAAAGGTGTATCCTCATTGGTGGAGAAAGTGTCGTCTTGTGGATTAGGCGGTGTATTGCAAGCTTGAACCGTTACTAGTTGTTCGGTCGTATCGGTACATTCGAAATATTCAATCGCAAGTGTAACTTTAAAATCTCCTGTATTTTCCCATGTTGTGGTCGCAGCAAAAGAAGTAGAGCTACTAGGATTTCCACCCTCAAAAGACCAAGAGTAATTGAGGTCAGGAAGATTATCTTCCGCCAAAAATGTAGTAGAGAAATCGACACAAATATCTTCCGTTGGAGTTTTAAAATCTGCTAAAGGACAAGGAATATTTTCTCTGCCTGGTGTGCCGTTAGCTGGAGAAGCTTCCCAGTTTTCGCCTAGGGCATTATCGCTTAATGGATCGATGAGGGAAAGAGATGGGCCATTACCATCAGGGGCTGTAGGCCAAGGTGCTACGTCATCATAATGTACTAGATCGGCGCGGCATCGACTTGCATCATAAAGGCGGAGTTTTTCCCCTCCATTTCCGAAACCTAAGCCAAGAGGACCAAGGTAATTCTCTACCGTAGGGTATAAATTGGTGAAATTCGTAACGTTTGAAACTAAGACCAAATAGCCATTGGCTGGAATAATCGTATTCAAAGGGATTTCGTAAGCTTTGAGGTTGTCATGCAGTTGCCAACCAGAAAGATCTACAGGCGAATTGGTGGTGTTATGCAGCTCTAGCCAATCACCTGTATCGAAGGTAAGAGGAGAATTGTAATTGATTTCATTGATGACAATACCGGAATCTACACCTTCACAAATATTGGTGTTCGCTTCTCCTGGTGTCCCCGTAGCATTGCCGGAAGCTTCCCAACTTTCTGCTAAACTATTATCCAAAGACGAATCGGTGAGGGACAAGGTGGCGTCGTCTCCTGCTGCTGCTATAGGCCAAGGAGCAATAGCTTCGTAATCAACGACATCGATTAGGCAGCCTTGGTGAGTTGAAAGTTGGATTTGTTCGCCTCCACTACTAAAACCAAAGGCTAAATTACTGATGTAATTGGTAACTTCTGGATAGATAGCTGTGAAAAATGTATCGTTTTCGACAAGCACGAGGAAACCTCCAGGAGGGATGATGGTTCCTACTGGGAGATCAAAGCTGTTTTTTGAATCTTGCAGTTTCCAGCCCGATACGTCAGCAGCATTTGTCGTTGGATTATGGAGCTCCACCCAATCCCCGCTATCAAAAGTCGTTAAGGAACTGTAGTTGATTTCGTTGATAACCAAGCTAGGCGGATTAGAGCTACAAGGTTCAGAATTCTCGGCATTCGGTGTCCCACAATTATTGACTGAAGGATGCCAGTTTCCGAAATAATCATTATCTAAGTCCTCATTGGTGAGCTCTAGAGAAGGGCCTTGACCATCAGGCGTAATAGGCCAAGGATTTTTGTCGTTGTACTCAACAGCATCGATGAGTATACCCAAAGGATCTTCAAGAGCAATGAGTTCTCCACCACCTGCTAATTGGCCAATATACTGGTCGTATGCAGCAAAGCCGAAATGGGCTTGAAAAGCATCTTTGTTATCGGTTAAGACTAAAAAACCATTAGGAGGTAGGATAGCATCTTCTTCAAACCGATAGCGTAATCCTTCGGAGAACGAGCTGTGTTTTAGGTTAATACTGCTTGTACCGATGTTTTTGAGTTCAAGAAATTCAACGCTATCGCAGGTAAGATTAGGGCTGTAGTGAATTTCATTAATGATAAGGTCAGCGTAGTTTTGAGGCGCATAAAAAGTACGCGGGCACATTGCACTCCAATCGCCATTTCTATTTACTCTAGCTTTTATGGTGGTTACACCTTGCAGATATAGCGTCCCAGAATAGATTTGGGCAGTTGGCGAAATACTGCCACCAAAGCTCCTAGGATCAGAGCCGTCTGTGGTGTAGTAAATGGTACCACCGCTGTTGGGATTGGATAAGGTTAGCGAGCCGTTAGGGAGATCGCCTCCATATTGAGAGAATTCTACAGCTTTCGTGTTGCTAGGATAATACCCCTTACCTTTATAGAAATTGATGAGGTTGGTGGAGCGATTTTGGAAAAATACATTGATGACATCATCGACTTCGACCGACCATTCATCATCCATGGACCAAGAATCGGGAGCCCATCGAATAGTTTCGGCTAGTAGGGGCAATTCAATGCTGTTGCTCCTTGTTCGATAAAGCGGCTCAAGATGATTCCTGGTCAAGAGCCCATCGTTAAAGCAATGACAATGAAGGCGATCCCCTAGTAAAACTTTAAATTCATTGGAGGCTACAAGGTCGGAGGGTACAGGCCCTAATTTATTTGTTCCATTATAATTGACCAATTGGCCATAGTAATTTTCAAAGGTGCCGACATTACCCATAGTCATATCCACATCCCACAGCATAAATTTGTAGTTTTGCTTCCCAGGGCGAATGTCGGTTATTCCCCAACTGTTATGATTTTTAGACCAATCAAAATTGGCTATCCAATGATTTATAACCAAGTAATCCGCTGCACGTTGGAGATCGACATAATTCTCTAGCCCTTGATAGTTAGATTGATTATTCAAGTTGTTATTGTTGCAATAATTTTCTAGTTGACTATAGAAGGTTGGGGAAATAGGATTGTCAATGTAAGTGCCGCTTTTACGGGTTTCATAATTTTCTTTATCTCCGCCAAAGTAAACTTCAAGAAAACCACCATTGGGGCGCTCCATCAAGTGATATTGGCCCATATATTCACCATTTACATAGGTATGTACATAGCGGCCATGTGGTGCGGGGTAGCCTAGTTCCATTTCGCGATCAAAAAGGAAGCGATTGCGAAGTAGCTGGGGATCACGGAGATTGCCATACTCCGCATTAAGGCCATCTTGGCTTCCAGCACGTAGCAACAGCTCATCAAACTTTGTCGCAGGACGAACACCATATTCAAAACCATCGTCAAAAACGGGATAATCAAGACTTTTGAGGCCATAGATAGCCTTGAATTCTAGCCGATAGTTTTTCTTTGGATTCGTAGGACTTCCCCCCCACGTTTCGATACCGCAATGGACATTGAATGCTGAGGTGCTATCAGGAAAAAATAATTCTACTGATGTTTCTATTTCGTTGTCAATGTGGTTGTTAGAGTTGATTCTAGAAGAGGTGATGGATACAGTGGGAAGAGCTAGCAAGGCCGCTTTTACCTGTTGTTGGTTATAGATAGGATTACTTTGAATGGGGTGATTCATGTATCCGCTGTTGATGATTTCATCAAGGAAAATGTAGGAATGGGTCTGAACTTCGGTGGTGCTTGTTGGCGTATAAGCTACGGCACGTACAGTTTCATTACCAGTGATATTTATTTGGCCATTATAATAGAAGCCATTGGTGCTACTTGGTTTTGAATTATCTAGCGTGTAACGTATAGTTGCTGACGGTTCGTCTGTACTAAGCGTTAGAACAAAAGGAGCTTCGTAAAACCCTCGTTCTGAGCTAAAATAGAGTGTGTTGACGGTTTGGGCGTTTGTCGTAAAGGCTAAAGATAAAGAGACAAAAAGTAACGCAAAAAGGGTAGAATAACGCATAATTGTGTTTTAGTGTAACAGAGTGTAGGGCTCAATACGGTTATTCTTTCGTGGGAATTGTTTTTGATTTATGGGGAGGGGGGCTATGGCGGTTTTCCCTTAAGCTGATAGACTATTTTTTGCTCGAAATGGTTGCATGAAGTATCCAGATTTAACCCAAAACTCCTTTGTAAGGAACTTGTTTTGAGGAACAGTTCTTGGTCAAAAAGTAACAGTTCAACGGTTTTCCAGCCCACGATGCTGTAGTTTCTTAAATGTTAAAAATAAAAGAATGCTTGCTTTTGTCTACAGAATAATAGAACTTTGGATTATAATCATTTAGTTACTTAATCATAAACTCCACAATTACATGAAACAATTCGTACTAGTATTTCTCTTCCTTTCTTTCGCTCTATCTCTTTTTGCTCAAGAAGCGACGGAAGAAAAGACAAAAGGTATTCATGAAATAGGTGTAAATGCTACCTATTTCGTCAAGCAATTTTTAAATTTTGGCGAGTCTAATTTCTCCATAAGCCCTTATGTTCTTTCTTATAAATACATAAAGGATAGAAAAGCATTGAGATTGGGAATGGGACTGACTCTAGCTGAGCGGAATGAGGAAGATATTGATGGTTCTACATCAGACCGAAAAACGATTTCTTTTTCCACGGATTATAGAATAGGTTATGAGTATCGGATTCCTATAAAAACTAAGTTTTTATGTTTTACAGGGTTTGATGTCGTAGGAAGTGTTCGAAAAAATAAAGTAGAAGTGGTAAGTCCTTTGGGAGGTTCACTTTCAGCGAATTCTGTGATAGATTTTGGTGTTGGGCCTATCTTTGGATTCGAATATTTTATGAATGATCGCTTGAGTTTGAGTACCACTAGCGGCTTTTTCTTCCGTCATGGTATTACTCGCAATGAAACAAAAGTAGGAGGAGATTTTCCTTTTCAAGAGAAATCGGTTTCTACTTCAAACACTCTCCGGTACCAAATTCCCACGTCTTTATTTTTTAATGTAAAATTCTAAGACCACTAGGGAATAGACTCCTGTTCAAAATATGATGTAGGCCTTTGGGCAAAATTTTCTACGATTTTCGGTCAGAAAATTTGTAGTCCGCGATAGCTATCGGGAGTAGAAGGTAGAGAGAAGAGTCCCGAAAGCATTCGGGAGATTTTTCTTCGAAAAATCTAAATTTGTAATGACGGACAGTCTCTATACTTTCTACCCTCTACTTGGTTCTGGCTTTGCCAGTTTAGTAACTAAGCAGTGAACTCTTGCCAAAATTTGGCAAAACTTTGTAGAGGGTAGAAAGTATAGAGTAGAAGGACTGTCGATTTTTCTTCGAAAAATCAAGTCTCTATATCGGTAAAAGTCCTTCTACTCTATACCCTCTACTCTCTACATGGTAGTGGCTTTGCCAGTTTAGGATTTTAAAAAGTATGATTTTAATAGATCTTACATCGTATTTTGAGGTAGAATGCTGATGGACAAAAGAAATACTAAGACTTCCTACTTGCTCTTATTTCATACCTAAATTAATTCCCCCTTTATTATGAAAAACAAAATACTCAATTGCTGTTTCCTACTAGGATTAGCCTTCTTTTTCCTTACTTGTAATAAGGAGGCTTTGCCTGATTTGCAATATCCGAACTTACCAACTGAACCTTATGATTATGTCAATCTAAACTTACCTTCGAACTTGAGCTTTTTCGGGGATAATACGCCTTTTGATAATCAACTTTCGAATCATGGAGCGACTTTGGGTCGAGTATTATTCTATGACCCAGCACTTTCTATCAACAACTCGGTTTCTTGTAATTCTTGTCATAAGCAGCATTTAGCTTTTGCGGATGGTCAACAATTTAGCAAAGGATTTAAAGGAGAGATGACCTCTCGAAACTCTATGGCTATTTTTAACCATCGTTTTGCTAGAGGTTTTTTCTGGGATATGCGAGAGATTTCTTTGGAAAGTCAAGTCCTTCAGCCCGTCGAGCATCATATAGAAATGGGTATGGAGGATATGGATTACTTAGTCCCCAAAATTCAGGGCATTGATTACTATCCTGCATTATTTGAAAAAGCCTTTGGTACGGATGAAGTAACGGAAGAGCGTCTTGGCAAAGCCTTAGCACAGTTTTTACGTTCTATGGTTTCTGCAAATTCGAGGTATGATCAAGGCTCTGATATTCAATTTGCCAATTTCACAGAACAAGAGCGCGAAGGATTGCTTCTTTTGGATGAATTCAGATGTACTTCCTGCCATAGTGAACCTACGTTCTCGGATTGGTGGTCAGGTGACGGTAGAAATATAGGCTTAGATTTGGAGTATGCCGATCAAGGGATGGGGGAATGGCATGGTTCTTCTTCCTTCAATGGTAAGTTCAAAGTGCCTACTCTACGAAATATAGCTTTGACGGCTCCTTACATGCATGATGGCCGCTTTAATACCCTAGAAGAAGTGCTTGATTTTTATAGCACAGGGATTCAAGATCATCCTAATCTTAACTTTCTTTTGACAGAATCGAGTTGGAATAATGAGCCTTTTCCAGTGCCTACTACTGGTAACTCTTTGGCTGTAAAGATGAATATGACGGATGAGGAGAAATCCGCCATTATTGCAGCGCTAAATACCTTGACGGATGAGACTTTTATCAGGGATCCTAAGTTTGGAAATCCTTTTAGATAGTAGGTTTTGAAGATGGTGTTTTTTGCCATTGTCGTAGGGGCACGATGCCATTGTCGTAGACACGATGCATCGTGTCCCTACGATAATGGCATCGTTTTTATACATTTACATACGAAATTTGCCGCATTACATTCTTTAATAATCCACTAGTAGGGACATGATGCATTATGTCCTATGGCTGCATTTAATAATACATAAAAAAACTTCGTAATGAAGCAATTTCTCTATTTCTTTTCTCTGCTTTTGCTATCTTTCTCATCAGGAAAAGCTCAAACCTGTCTTAATGTAGCGGTAAATTTTAACAGTGAGGTCACTTGTTTTGGTGCTGCTGATGGAAGTGCCACCGCTGTAACTACCGATGGAACACCTCCGTATACCTATATTTGGGATATAGGAGTAGTGACCGCTACGGTCAATAACTTAAGTGTTGGTGATTATTTTGTGACGGTTACCGATGCGCTTGCTTGTAGTGGAACCGCTAGTGTTTTTGTCTCAGAACCTTCCCTTTTGGAAGTCATGGTCGATAGTATAATTCCTGTTTCCTGTTTTGGTGCAAGTAATGGCCAAGCTACAGTTTGGGGGGTGGGAGGCGTACCGCCATATTTTTATCAATGGGACAATGGAGAAGCAAGTCAAACCGCTTTGAATTTGAGCGCTGGATTTCATACCGTTACGGTTTTTGATGGCAATGGATGTTCAACTTCTGCGGATGTCATTATAGCAGATGCTCCACCATCTATCTCTGTGATTGTAAGTGAGATGGACGATCTTTGTTTTCAATCATGCGATGGAGGAGCTAGTGCAAACGTTACAGGTGGTACACCGCCTTATTCTTACCTATGGAGTACTGGAGAGAATACAGCCTCCATTGTGGGGCTTTGTGCTGGAACTTATAGCGTTTCGGTCATGGACGGGTTTGGTTGTACCTCAAATGCTATATTTACTATAGAGCAAGTGGATGAGCTAACGGCTATTGTTGATGTAACTGGGGGAACCTGCCAAGGAGGGTATGGACAAATAAATATAGTGAATACGACTGGAGGTATTCCTCCTTATATTTATAGTCTAGATGGTATTTCATTTCAAACGGGTTCCATTTATGCTGGGTTGCTTAGTGGATCCTATCAACTATTTATTCAAGATGCGGTTGGATGTGAAGTTACGCTCCCTATATTGGTTTCTGACTCACTAATAAATATTGATATTGTTTCAACTAATACCTCCTGTGATATGGCAGATGGGACTGCGTCGGTTTCAGTAAATCTGCCCAACCCCACCTATGCTTGGAGTAATGGTGAATCTACCGCTACCGTAACTGGTTTAGCGCCAGGTTGGTATTCGGTAACCGTGGAAAATCAAACAGGAACTTGTAGAACACATCGAAACTTTTTGATTGAGGAAAATATCACCTGTAATGTAGTCATTAATGGCTATGTGTACAATGATGAAGCTATGGGAGATTGTTTTATTGATAGCGGTACAAGTCCTTTCATTTATAAAGCATTGTTCTTGAAAGATGGAGGACAGGTGCTTGCAACAACGTTCACCGATGCTAATGGATATTATGAGTTTACAGTTGATGATGGTGTTTACGAACTAGAGCTAGTTACTTCTTCTTCGGATTCTCTTTTCTGTCCTGCTTCCCCAGTGGTGAGCATCAATGCGCCAACAACTGGAGCAGTGTATAGTCAAGATTTTTTCTTGGGCTTCAGGGATATTAAGGATTTAAGTGTGAACTTGGCAAAAGGAGCAGCAAGACCAGGGTTTACTCAATGGTATTCTCTTTATTATTGTAATTACGGGAATGATACAACGGATGCTGTCATTACCTTCCAGCACGATTCCCTCTTAGTTAATTTTAATGCGAACAGCTCAGAAGATAGCTACGATGCGAGTACCTATACTGCTACTTGGAACCTCTACGATATAGCGCCTGGAGAATGTGGCTCTATTCCGTTCAATTTAGATGTTCCAGTAAGTACGCCGCTAGGTACGCTGCTTACGTCCAACACGGTCATATCGCCCATCCAAAATGATGAAACACCCGAGAATAACGAAGTAACCTGTCATACGGTTGTCACTGGTTCTTACGATCCGAATGATAAGCAAAACCTATCGGCAAGCAATCCTTTTGGAGGAGATATTTCTCCAGATATCGAAACCTACACCTATCAAATTCGTTTTCAAAATACAGGAACGGATACGGCTTTTACAGTTGTTATAAAGGATGAACTAGATGCTAACTTTTTCGACTTGACCACTATACGTCCCATTGCTTCAAGCCATGATTTTACGATGGATATGGAAGGGAATAACACCTTGGTTTTCTTCTTTGAGGACATTATGTTACCCGACAGTAATGTGAATCTCGCTGCAAGCAATGGTCATGTTTATTTTACGATAGATAAATTGCCCAATCTGCCTCTAGGAACGCAAGTCAGTAATGAAGCCGCCATTTATTTTGATTTTAATGCGCCTGTTATTACGAATATGGTGACGAATACCTTAGCTGTTCCTACGAAAATTACTAATTATCAGCAGTTAGATTTTGATTTTAACGTATTTCCAAACCCTTTACAAGAAGAAGCCTTTCTGGAAATAAATTCTAAATCGAATGAAGTATTTACGATAGAAATACTGGACGTTCAAGGTCGTTTGTGGAAGAAATTACGCGTAGAAGAACGACTTAATGCCGGCCAACATTTAATACCTTTGAACTATGAAGAATGGCCTACTGGCGTTTATTTTGTTCGAGTACAAACGAGAGAGAATAGCTTGATTAAGAAAGTGATACGGATAGAGTAGGGGAGGAGGCATTGCCTTTGGGAACCCTTTTAAATAATGCTATAGAGATGTACACACAACGCTGAAAGTTTGTTTTTTGTGCAAAGTTTTTAATCAAAAAAGAAGTTAATTGCCTTTAAAACAAATAGTTAGGTCTTTTTAG